>JAJFFA010000615.1 GCA_021776885.1 Planctomycetota bacterium | reverse complement strand
TGCTCCAGCTCCGTACGGCGCGACTCCAGGGCTTCGCCCAGGAGGATCCAGCCGACGCGCAGGGCTCCCAGGCCGTAGGCTGTCGAGAGGCTGCCGATCGAGAGGGCGCGGGGCAGGACGTGGGCGGCGCAGACCCGCTGGTCGAGCGTCGGCGCGAGCTCCATCCCCGCCTCGAGGGCGACCAGATAGCCGCCGCGCGCGGTCGCGGCCTCGCCCAGCTCGCGCAGACCGTCCGCTTCGAGCAGCGAGCCGCCGGGGTCACTCGGGTTGTCGAGCAGGACGTGGCTCGCGTCACCCCCCGCGAGGGCGCGCGCCAGGACGTCCGGATCGAGCTGCCAGCCACGGGACGCGCGGCGCGGGACAGGCGCCGGCACGGCGCCCACCCGGCGCACCTGGGCCGCCAGGTCGGGGGCCGCGGGCGTGGGCAGGACGACACCCCGGGGCCCAGCGCCCGGGCGAAAGGCGAACTCGGCGGCGAGCGTCAGAGCGCCCGCCGCGCCCGGCGTGACGAGCATGCGTGTCGGCGGCACGTCGAAGAGGGCCGCCAGGCGCGCCTCGAGTCGGGGCCGGGCCTCGAGATCCGCCGTCGAACACCACTCTGCGACGCTGCCCGGGTCGAAGAGGAGTGGATCCGGCGCGGGCATCACGGCCTGGGCCAAGGACCAGGGCGCCAGGGCGATGGCGTCGGTCGGGACGGGGACGGGGGCACTTCGGGCTTCCTGGTTTCGCATCGGGACGGGCCCTGGATCGGGGTGCTGGTGCTTCCTAGGATGCGCTTCGACAGGCGAAAGCCCCAGTCCGACGCAGACCATCCCCGACGAGTGGGCGGGGGGCCGCGGCGGGCGGGCCCACGCCAGGAATTAGCAAAACCGAAGGGGACCAGCATGGCCATGGGGATCCAGAGCAAGCGCGGCCGTATCCAGGACCTCGTCACTCGGCTCGAGAGTGTGGCGTGGGGGGCCGGTCTGGCGCTCGCCTTGCTCGTGCTCCTGGCTGGACCTTCGTTCGGCTGGCAGGGCGAGCCCAAGCGCTGGGTGCGCGCCGCTGACGCGGGCGCCCGCGTGCGCAACTTCCCGGACGAGCAGGGCCTGCTCGTCGCGGACGTTGCGCCGGGTCGCCTGATGGCCGTGTACGACGACAAGGTCGGCTTCGTCGAGGTCGCCATCGCCGGCGGCCTGGACGTCTGGGTCTTCGGTGAGTACCTCGCGCCGACCCGCGACCCGAACATTCTGCGCGTGACCGGAAGTCGCGTGAACATCCGCCCGCGGGTGGGTACCTCCGTCGCCAACCTGCCCCTGCCGACCAAGCTCGAGCGCGGCGACCTGGTCGCCCTGGTCGAGCGCAACGACCCCAGCCTGCCCCTCGACCAGGACTGGGCGCGGGTCAAGGCACCGTCCTCCACGCGCGCCTTCGTCAAGGCGGCGGAGACCAAGCCCGTGACCGACGTGGTCGCGGCGCGTGCGGAGTGGCAGCGCGCCGCGATGCCGCTGCAGCTCTCGGCCGCCGCCGTTGCAGCGCCGAGCACCCCGAGCACCCCGGCCGGTGCTGCGCAGACCCGCGAGGCCGTCGCGCCGGCCGTCTCCGGAGATCTGGCGACCGCCCTGGCCAGCGCACGGACCCTGTTCGACAGCGTGCGCGCCAACAGGGGCGCGAAGTCGGCGGAGTGGCAGCCGGTCCTCGCGGCCTGGCAGCGCGTCGCCGAGCTGGCCCCCGCGGGCAGTGCGAGCGCGGGCTCCGCAGCGCGCACGATCGACGCCGTCGAGGCCTACATCGAAGCGGCCTCGCTGCAGGAGGACCTGGCCGCGCAGCAGGCCAAGCAGTTCGAGCGCTCGGGTGAGGACGACGAGGTGCTGCGGGAGATCGAGCGCAAGAACTCGGCCGACTGGGGCCGCTTCGACGGTCGTGGCTGGGTGCGCAAGTTCATGGTCGACGGCAAGCCCGTTTACGACCTCGAGTGGGGTGGCCTGTCCTCCGGGCGCGTCGTGTGCACGAGTGGGCGCTACGACCTGGACCTCTTCGTCGGCTTCGAGCTGGGGGTCATGGGCAGTCGACTGCGCAGTGCCGTGGGCGGCACCGACGGCAGCCAGGTGGTGCGCTCGATCGACGTGCACCGCATCGAAGTCATCTCGGGCAGCGGCGCACGACGCAAGTGATCCGCTCCGCGTTGCAGAGCCTGGTGCTCTTCTTCCGGCGGCTCTTCGCCCTGGACGGAGGACGCTATCTCTGCGACCGCTGCAAGTGGGACTACGGCGACGCGTGCAGTCGGCCGGAGCGTCCGAACGCGAAGACCTGCCCCGACTTCAAGCGCCGCTGAGCCGGGGCATCAGTCCCCGGGCCCGATGCGCCGCGTCATGGGCTCGAGCACCGCGGCGCGCAGCTCAGCCAGGCGGTCCTCGGCGATCGCGCTGCGGATGTCGGCCAGGAGCCGGTGGAAGAAGCGCAGGTTGTGCAGCGAGAGCAGCACGCCGGCGAGCATCTCGTTGGTCACGGCCAGGTGCCGCAGGACGCCCTTCGAGTACTGCGTGCAGGCCAGGCAGTCGCAGCCGGGGTCGAGGGGGGAGGGGTCTTCGCGCCAGCCGTTGTTGCGCACATTCATGCGGCCCTGGCTGGTGTAGACGGTGTGGTTGCGGGCGTGGCGTGTAGGCGTGACGCAGTCGAAGAGGTCGCAGCCGCGCTCGATGGCGTCGAAGAAGTCCGTCGGTGTGCCCACGCCCATCAGGTAGCGCGGTTTGTCTTCGGGCAAGAGCGGCGTGGCGCACTCCACTGCGGTCGTCATGGCCTCGCGGCCCTCGCCCAGGGCGACGCCGCCGATGGCGTAGCCGACCAGGTCGTGGGCGCAGACCGCCTCGACGGAGGCGCGCCGCAGGGCCTCGATGGCGCCGCCCTGGACGATGCCGAAGAGGGCCTGGCCGCGCTCGGGGCCGCCGCGTTCGCGCCAGCGTTTCACGCAGCGCTCGAGCCAGCGGTGGGTGCGCTCCGTGGCCTGGCGTACTTCGGTCTCTGCCGTGGGGTCCGCGGGGCAGTGGTCGAAGGCCATGATCACGTCGGCCCCCAGGTTCTCCTGGATGTCCATCACGCGCTCGGGGGTGAAGCGCACGCGGCTGCCGTCGACGATCGACTTGAAGTCGACGCCGTCGTCGTCGACCTGGGCGATGTCGCGCAGGCTGAAGACCTGGTAGCCACCGGAGTCGGTGAGGATCGGCCCGTCCCAGGCCATGAAGTCGTGCAGCCCGCCGAGGGCGGCGACGGTCTCGTCACCGGGGCGCAGGTGCAGGTGATAGGTGTTGGCCAGGATCATGCGCGCGCCGACGTCGCGCAGGTCGCGGGGCAGGACGCCCTTGACCGTTCCGCGGGTACCGACGGGCATGAAGGCCGGAGTCTCCACGGCCCCGTGGGGCGTGTCGAAGACGCCGCAGCGCGCCGCGCACGAGCGCGACTTGCGCTCGATCCGAAAGGCGAATCCGTTCATCGACGGGCCGAAATCAGAAGAAGCGGCCCTGGGGATCCGGCGCGCCGTCTTCCGCACCGATGACCTCGCGGCCGCGGGGCGTGATCACCCGTCCGCGCGCGGTCTTCTGCACGTATCCGCAGCGCAGGAGGTGCGGCTCGAAGACCTCTTCGATGGTGTCCTCCGTCTCGCTCACGGCCGCGGCGATGGTCTTGATGCCCAGGGGCTCGCTGCCCATGGCCAGGCAGCGCAGGATGCGGCGGTCCATCTCCTCGAGCCCGTCCGCGTCGATGCCGAGGCGCTGCAGGGTTTCGGCCGCCAGGGACGCGTCGATCTGCGCGGCACCGCGTACCTGGGCCAGGTCCCGGGCGCGGCGCAGGAAGCGGTTGGCGATGCGCGGCGTGCCGCGCGCGCGCTCGGCGAGCAGCAGCGCGGCGGCCGGGGCGAGGTCCAGGCCGAGCAGCTTCGCCGAGCGCTCGAGGATGCGAACGAGGTCGTCGGTCGGGTAGGGGTCGAGGCGCTCGAAGAGGCCGAAGCGCGCGCGGAACGGGGACGAGAGCAGGCCCTCGCGCGTGGTCGCGCCGACCAGGGTGAAGGGCGCCAGGTTGAGGGTCACGACCCGGGCGTGGGGGCCACTGTCCAGGGTCAGGTCGACCGCGAAGTCCTCCATCGCCGTGTACAGGTACTCCTCGACCGAGGCCGGGACGCGGTGCACCTCGTCGATGAACAGGACGTCGCCGCGCTCGAGGTGGGTCAGGATGCCGACCAGGTCGCGCGGGCGCTCGAGGGCCGGGCCGGACGTGGCCTGCATGCGTGAGCCGAGCTCGCTGGCGAGGATGCGTGCCAGGCTGGTCTTGCCCAGGCCGGGCGGACCGGAGAAGAGGATGTGGTCGGGGGGCTCGTTGCGACCGCGGGCGGCCTGGAGGGCGACGCTGAGGTCGTCGACGACGCGCGTCTGCCCGACGAACTCGGACAGGCTGCGCGGGCGTAGTCCGACCTCGAGATCGACCTCCGGCTCAGCGCCGTCCGAGCCCGTCAGGGCCCCGGGATCGAAGACGTGGTCGGAGGGGCTCATGCAGGGAAGAATAGCGGGCCGGAGCCGTGGGGACACCGTGGGAGCCGGGCTTCGAGTTGCCCGCGGGCTGGCCGCAGGGGGCGAGGTCCGGGGAGCCTGTCCTGGGGAGCCTGTCTTGGGGAGCCTGTCTTGGGGAGTTGGGCGAGCCGCTGCGGGGGACCGCGGTGCGGAAGCGCACGCCCCTGGGCGCCCTGGACCCATCCAGAGCTCTGGCGAGGGGCGCCGGCCGCCATTCGTTCCTGAGACGCAAGTGCTTGGCTCAAAGGGGTTAGGCGCTGAGCGGCCCGCATCCGATGGAGTTCCATGGGCACACGGCACGGGCCTTGTTTCCACTGCTCGACCGTCTCGTTACGATGTTCGCCGCTGGAGCGTGGGATTCGCACGCTCCAACGGCCCCCTACCGGCTCCTACGGCCCTCCCCACCCGATCATGAACAAGCAACGGCTGAATCTGTTCGCACTTGGCGCCGCCGCGCTCCTCATCCCGGCCTGCGGAGGCCTCAGCGGCTCCGACGCGGAGGGCGGCTCCGCGGCCGTCATGACCCTCGAAGAGATGTCGAACGGGTTCGGGCAGCTGGTGCCCTACTCCATCCGGCGCCTCGGCAGCGACGGTCTCCCGACCCAGGACATCGTGTCGATCCGGACCCAGGCGGACCTGATCAACAACCTGCGCCTGCAGGGTGGGGTCGACAACCAGGTCCTGCCGGTGACGCGCTGGCCCGACGGCCCCGCGACGCTGCCCAGCAGCGTTCCCGGCAACCACTTCATCTACGCGCGTTTCACGCAGCCGCTGCAGATCAGCTCGATGCTCGACAACTCGCCGAGCCAGTCGAACAGCGGCATGACGGGCGCGGTGACGGTCCAGGCGATCAATCCCCAGGACAACTCGTCGGCACCGGTCCTGGGCCGCGCCTTCGTGGGTGGCTTCACCTACGCCGGTGCGCCGGTCGGCAGCCCGCCGACGCTCGAGCTGCAGCAGTGGGTGCGGCTGCGTTCCAACGGCGATCTCGAGGCCACGCGCGTCGAGGCCAACGGCTTCCCCGGTCTGAACTGGCTCTTCAACCCGGCGACGGGTGAGGCCGACATTGCCGGGAGCTCGTTCAACGGCGCGGCCACCCTGGTCTCGCCCAGGACGATCGTCTTCGTCGTGGACGGGAACGGCAACCTCGGGGCGCCCTTCGAGACCTTCCCGTCCGACAGCCAGGTGCGCATGCGTGTCACGACCGCCGCGCGAGCGCAGAACGGCAACGCCCTCGTGGCGACCGTCCTGGGCAGCTCGACCGTCGGCCCGGACATCTACTCGCCCGAGGTCATCACCACGCCGCCGCCCCTGTCCCAGCCCCTGATCACCCCGGGCAACGGCGACTCCAACGTCGACCCCGCGACCCGCATCCGGGTGCAGTTCAACGAGCCGGTCCAGCCCCTCAGCGTCGGTCGCTTCGCGGGCGCCCAGGCTCCCGGCACCAGCTCGCTGCTGCAGGTCGCTTTCGGTCCGCCGACGACGCGCACGCAGATGGTCTTCACCGTGCGCCCGATCAGCATCTTCGACCTGTCGATCTACGAGATCATCCCCGCCTACCCCTTCCCCGGGGCCGGTCCGGGCAACTTCTTGTGCGACGTCTTCAGCCAGATCGACGTCACCGTCAACCCGTCGGTGTCGCCGGACGAGCCGCTGCTGCGTGACCTCTCCCGCGACGCCCAGGGCAACCCGAACGGCAACCAGTTCGGCGCCTTGACCAACTTCAGCACGGGCACCGGCACCGGTGTCGTCAACGCCCCTGTGGCCCCGGACGTCGTCTACGTCGGCCGCCTCGGCGCGACCCCCGGCCTCTCGGTGATCGACATCAACGGCTTCGGTCAGAGCACCGGCAACCCGTCGTTCCAGACCGTCCCCGGCGAGATCCTCCAGGGCGAGTCGAACTTCCCGAACAACCCCAACCTGGGTCAGGGCATCGTGCCGCCGCTGCAGCGCGGTACCTGCACCATCGACGGCGGCTCGGCCGGCGTCTTCACCGTGACCCAGAACAGCGCCCTCGACAGCCTGATCGTGCGGCCGCCGACCATCACGTCCCTCGGGGACATCATGATCGGTCAGGCCCTCGACACGTCGTTCAACAACGCGGTGGGCACCGGCTGCCAGACCGGCGGCAACATCTGTGTCGCGGGCAACAAGTTCGTCAACATCAACGTCGGTGGCGACAACACCCTGTCCCCCGGTATCGGGCAGAACACGATCGGCAACAACACCCTCGCTGGTGTGCCGAACCTGATCAGCTGGGCCCCGCACCCGAACCCGCCCTCGATCATCTACCCGCCCCTCTGCGTGAGCCCGTTCCTCAACGCCCAGGAGCCCAGCTCGGCAGACAACGCCGTGGGTGTCCTCGGCGGTCAGATCGGCGGCGTCAACATCCCGAACCGCCTGGTCTTCGGCCTGCCCTTCCCGCAGATCGATCCGACCGGCCCGGACATGGCGCCCACCGGGCTGATCAGCCCCGAGCAGAACGCCTTCTTCACGGGTCCGTCCTTCGGTGTCGACCAGTCGATCAACTGCCTGCCCTACGCGATCCGGCAGCAGATCGGTCACTTCCTGTACGTCGTCGATCGTCAGGCCGGTGAGGTCGTGGTGCTGAACAGCAACCGCATGACGGTGGTCGACCGCATCCTGGTCGCCGACCCGACGTCGATGGCCATGGGCACCAACCT
>JAJFFA010000614.1 GCA_021776885.1 Planctomycetota bacterium | reverse complement strand
CCGGCCGAGCGCAGCTCGGCCCCGGCGCGCAGCGCCGTTCGGGGGAAGCGAGGCGCAGCCGAGCCTTTCCCCCAGCGGCGAAGCCGCGCGTTAAACGGCAGAGAAGGTCACCACCCTCGCGCAACCTCCGCTCACGCCATCTCGAGCCGGCCGCGGGCGCAGCCCGCAACGGCGAGGAGTGCGCCGATCGGTTCGGAGCACGGCAAGAGCTCCGGTCTTCCCTCCCCGCTCACCCCCCCTCACCCCTCACCCCCTCACCCCCTCACCTCCCCCGCAACCACCCCACCAACCGCTCCATCTCCTCCGGCAACGGCGCCTCGAACCTCATCTCCTCCCCCGTCACCGGGTGCACGAACCCCAGTGCCGCGGCGTGCAGCATGTGGCGCGTCACCTCCGGCGCTCCCGCCGGCAACGAGTCCTTCTGCAGTCGGGCACGGCGTCCACTGCCGCGGTAGATCAGGTCGCCCACCACCGGCAAGCCGATCGACGACAGGTGCACGCGGATCTGGTGCGTGCGGCCCGTCTTGGGGCGGCACTCGAGCAGGGCGAAGCCCTCGAAGCGCTCGCGCACCTCGTAATAGGTGCTCGCCTCGCGGGCCGCTTGCCAAGCCGGGTCGTCCGGGTCCTCGCGTAGGGCGCGTATTCGATCGGGGTGGCCCGGGGTCGGGGCCAGGCGCGACTCGAGCCAGTCGCTCTCGAAGCGCGGCGCGCCGTGCACCAGCGCGACGTAGGTCTTGTGCATGCGGCGCTCGCGGAAGCCCTGCTTGAGCGCCTCCAGGGCCTCGAGGGTGCGGCCGATCAACATCACGCCGCTGGTCATGCGATCCAGCCGGTGGACGATGCCCGGGCGACCCTCGCCCTGCACCTGGGGCAGGGGGCCGTAGTGCGCGTCGGCCAGGCAGGCCACGCTGCCCGTCGGGAAGCGTGGGCTGGGGTGGCTGACCAGGCCAGCGGGCTTGTCGATCACGATCAGGTGCTCGTCCTCGTACAGGAGCGGGAGCCGGAAGGGGTCGTCCGGCCCGGGAAGCGGGGGGTCGGAGGGCGCGGGGAAGTGCACCTCGATCGCCTCTCCCCCGGCCAGGAGCTCGCGGGGTCGGGTCACCGCTTCCCCGCCGATGGACACGGCGCCGTCCCGAATCAGGGACGCCAGGCGCGAACGCGAGACCCCCGCACACAGCTGGGCCAGGGCCGCATCGAGCCGCATGCCCTTCATGTCGGCCGAAATCGAGAGTCGAGTCGTTCCGTGGCGGGCGTTCATCGGGGAGAAGCGGTCCAACGGGCGGAGTACATGGAATTGCAAGAACGGGACGGAATCGGATAAAGGCTGCCGATCTCATCCGTTGACTTCACATAGAAACCCATGATTGCTACAAATCGAGGGGTCCCCCCCGCTCATCCGTCAATGGATCCCGACTCCCGCCGAGTCTTATTGGTCGACGACGAGCCGCGCGTGATCGAGATGATCGGCGCTGTCTTGGAGGCCCAAGGTTTCGACGTCACGCTGGCCGGGTCACCCGTCGCCGCGGTACGTGAGCTGCAGGCCAGTCCCTTTGCCGCCGTGGTGACCGACGTGGTCTTCGACGGTGTCGACGCGGGTCAGAAGATCCTGGCCGCCTGCCACGACCTGCGGCCCACGGCCATCGTGCTCTTGATGACGGGCTACCCGGCCATCGAAGGCGCCGTGCAAGCGATGCGCGGGGGCGCCGTCGACTACCTGCCCAAGCCGGTCGACTCGGTCGTTCTGGCCGCGACCCTGCACCGCACGATCCGTCAGCAGCAGATTCGCTCCGATACCCTCGAGTACACCGACCTGGTCGACATCCTCTCGGACCTGGTCGCGAACACGATCGAGCGCGTCGACCCCTACACTGCCGGCCACGGCGAGCGCACACGCCGCTACTGCCGCGTGATCGCCGAGCGCCTGGGCCTGGCGCGCCCCACCATCGAGCGCCTCGAGCTCGCTGCCATCGCCCACGACTACGGCAAGATCTACCTCGACGACCTGGGCTTCCTGACCAAGAAGGGCCCCTTGACCGCCGGCGAGTACCGCCAGGTGCAGAAGCATCCCGAGCTGGGGGCCGAGATGCTGGGGCGCAACCCCTACCTGCGCGAGGTCTGCCGCTACGTCGCCGAGCACCACGAGCGCTGGGACGGCACGGGCTATCCCCTGCGCCTCGAGGGCGAGGAGATCACCCCCGCGGGCCGCATCCTGTGCGTGGTCGAGGTCTTCGATTCGCTCTCGACCCGCCGCTCGTACAAGGACCCGTGGGAGCTGCCCAAGACGATGGACTTCTTCGAGTCCCAGTCGGGCCGCGCCTTCGATCCGGCCGTGGTCGACTCCTTCCTGAGCCTGCTCGAGGTCCACGGCGAGGAGTGGCTGGCCGAACCCCAGCGCGACCGCCAGGCCGCCGGGCTCACGCCGACCTCCTGAGACTCCGCGAGGAGGGCGTCGGGGATCCCCGAAGTGCGACGGCCTGGCCCTGAGCGGTTGGAGCCCGTAGCGCCCGCTCCGAGAGCCCCGGAGGGGCCCTCCGCCCGCGCTGCTTGCGCGCCCCCGGAGCCGGGGTATCCTGCACGCTCGGAACGTAACCCGGACCCCGCGGCCCGCTAGTGCTCCGGATCTCCGGTCGTGCCCGTCAGCAGGCGTCACGACCGGCCCTGCAGCCCGCGATCCAGCCCCCGAACCAGCTCCACGGAGCGGCGAACATGATCTTTTCCTTCCTCCTCTCCCCCGTCCTCGCCCTGAGCCTTCCGGCCGCTGAGCCGCCCGTCGTCGGCGCGGACAGCATCGGCCCTCCGGGTCTCGTCCTGATCGAGGGCGGGTCGACCACGATCGGGTCCGATACCAAGGACATCGAGAAGCTGCTCGAGGAAGACCACGGCACCCACAAGTTCGTGCGCGTGCTGCACTCCGAGACGCCGGAGCACCGCGTCACCGTGGCGGACTACTACCTGATGGTGACGGAGGTCACCAACGAGCAGTACCGCGAGTTCGTCGCCGCGACCGGGCACCGCCCGCCCTTCGAGTGGGGCCGCGCCGCCATCGATGCGGCCAGCCGCAGCTTCCTTGAGGAGGAGGGCCGCAAGGCCAAGGAGGCGCGCGAGGCGAACAAGAAGTACGAGATGAAGAAGTTCGACGCCTACGAGCGCGAGAAGTGGTGGACGCAGAACTGGGCCGGAGCGACCTGGGAGATGCCCGCCGAAGACGCGCTCAAGCCGGTGACCCACGTCGACTACGCGGACGCCCAGGCCTACTGCGCCTGGGCCGGCCTGCGTCTGCAGACCGAGGCCGAGTTCCAGCGTGCCGTGCGCGGCAAGACGAAGAACTACTTCCCCTGGGGCGCCGAGTGGAAGTCGGGTCGCGTCGCCGCGACCTCGGAGACGCGCACCAGCGTGCCCCTGGACGTCGGCAGCTTCGCCGACGGGGTGTCGAAGGAGGGCGTCTACGACCTGGCCGGCAACGTCTGGGAGTGGACCTCGACGCCCTACGACTCGTACCCCAAGTACAAGGACCACACCTACTCGATCAAGACGGGCTCGAAGCAGAAGCTCGAGTTCGAGGTCCTCGGTGACTGGGACGCCAACGCGCGGGTCAGCGTCGGCGGATCCTTCCAGAACGAGTGGTTCGCCGCGCGCGCCACGACGCGCCGCAACACGGTGCGCGACCAGATCACCTTTGCCCTGGGCTTCCGCTGCGCGGCGACCCCGGGGGTGGGCATCGACGTGTCGCAGGCCGCCTACGAGCTCCTGGTGCGCAACTCCCCCGCGCGCCCCAGTGGCGCGGAGTACAAGACCGACCGCCCCATCGCCATGGACCGCTGGCAGACGCGCGCAGCGAGCGAGAAGGCTCCCGAGGGCTACGAAGTGATCTCGGCCTACGAGTACATCAGCTTCACGCCCCTGGCGCAGATCGAGCACACCGAGACCAAGACCATGGAGGACCTCTCGCGCACCGAGCCGGTGCACCTGGGGTACCTGACGACCAGCGTGCCGCTGCTCGAGCCGGCCCTCGAGCCGGGGACCTACCTCGTCGCGTACCGCGGTGAGGGCGAGCTGCGCCAGCGCCGCGCGGCCAACAAGGACGAGGAAGGCGAGGAAATCATCGACCCCCTGGCGGGGCTGGTCGACAACGACCAGGAGAACTACGTGTTCTTCGATGCCGGGACGGGCAGCTTCAAGACCGCGGTCGCCGCCGCCAGCACGGGCTTCGACAACGCCGACGACGTCGGCTCGGTCAGCATCCTCGACGAAAAAGTCTGGGAGGACGACCCGAGCGACCCGAAGGAAAAGGTCCAGGTGATCGAGAAATGGGTCTCGATCGAGTCGAACATCCCCTCGCCCGTGCGCAAGCGCGCCTACACCCTGCGCCTGAAGCTGAAGCCGAACCCGCAGTCAATGGCCACCAAGTGGCGCATGAAGTAGGCGTACGCTAGAGC
>JAJFFA010000613.1 GCA_021776885.1 Planctomycetota bacterium | reverse complement strand
AAACAAGGGGGCCGGTGGCACTAGGTACCACCGGCCCGAGGGAGAGAGGAGCCTCATCAAGCTTCCCGGGTGCAGCACCGCTCGCAAAGTGCGGCACCTCTTGATGAAACTCACATGCGCGAACAGCTCCGAGGAGCCGCTCGTTGCCCCGATCATAATCCCGGCTGGGTCGGTGTGAAGGGCGGGGTCCCGAAATCGCGGGGTTTTTGCCGACCGGCCGGGTCGAATCGGCGCCCCTGGGAGTCCGCGGATCGCCACCTGTTTCGCAGACTCCTAGGTGGGGAAGGGCGCGAAGGGGCCGTCCCCCTCGCCTCCGGCCGCATCGAGGGTGGAGAGCAGCAGCGCCAGGACTTCCAGGCGGTCCAGCTCGTCCTCTTCGTAGCGGGCGCCGGCCAGGACCAGGGCCCAGCGCCGGGGTGCGACTCCAGTGACTAGGACGACCTGACCCGGCGTCGGGCTCGCCTGGAGCTGCCCTGCGGCGACGGCCTCCACGAGCTCGGATCCCGGCAGCAGGCCGGCCTCACCCCGGGTGACGAGGGCTTGCCAGCCGTGGGCCCCGTCCTCGGCCAGGAGGCCGGCGGCCTGGGCCCGCTGCGCGGCGTGGCGCAGCAGCAGGCGGGCGCGGCGCTCGGGGTCCTCCTCCTCGACCAGGGCGTCCACCAGGACGCTGGACTCGAGGTCGACCTCGCCGTCGTGGGGTGAGGGCATCCCCTGTCTATCGGCCGCGGGGGCCCGCCCACCGGAGGACTGGCTGGTACCCTGCCGCGCATGCGTATCCCGGGCCTGCAGGCAGACTCGTCCGACCCGTCGATCCCCTGGCGCGAGACCCGCCATCCAGGGGTGCGCTGGGTACTCCTGTCGAAGGAGGGCGACTTTCCGGGTCGCGGGGCGGCCGTCCTGATCCGCATGGAGCCGGGACAGGGCTATCCGCCCCATCGGCACCTCGATGGGGAGGAGGTGCTGGTGCTGGAGGGGGGCTACCGGGACGAGGCGGGCGAGTACCGCGCCGGGGACTTCGTGCGCTACGCGGCCGGCAGCTGCCACGCCCCCGTGGCCCTGGGCGACGCCGGCCGCCCGGCGGGACCGGAGCACCCGGCCTGCCTGCTCTTCGCGGTGGCCCGTGGGGGCATCGAGCCCGTGGGCGGGGTTCCAGAGACGCCTGGAGCCGGATAACCTGGTCCTTGAATCGGGGCGACGCCCTGACCGCCCCTACCCGTACCGGAGCTGCGCCCGTGACCCAAGCCCCCCTCGACTGCCTGTGCCAGGCGCTCACTTCCGAGTTCCGGCGCGACCCCGCGGGGGCGGGCGCGGCGGCGCTGTTGGCCGAGTACGCGCGTACCCAGCAGGACTGGCGCGACTACGTGCGCTGGTCGGATGAGCGCTACACCCGCAACCTGGTCCACCGCACCCGGGAGTACGAGCTGCTGCTCCTGTGCTGGCAGCCGGAGCAGGCCAGCCCGATCCACGACCACGCCGGCCAGTCGTGCTGGATGGCGGTCCTCGAGGGGGACATGGAGGAGGTGCACTACCGCGCGCCTGGCGCCCCCCAGGCGGCCGAGGCCTGCCTCGACGAGGGCCGCTCGTGCACCTACGGGCCGTCCCAGGTGGCGTTCATCGACGATCGCATCGCCCTGCACCTGATCCAGCCCAAGAGCGGTCCCGGCGTCACCCTGCACCTGTACGCCAAGCCCATCGACGAGTGCCGCGTCTTCGAGCCGAGCACGGGCCAGGTGACGGGCGTGGAGCTGGGCTACCACTCGGTGCGCGGCGAGGCCTGCCAAACCGCCCCGGCCGAGGTCCGCGCCACCTTCGCCGCCGACTGAACGGCGCGCCCCGCGACGACTCGGGGCGACTCGGGCCGCGCTGAAGCGAGGCGCGGAAATGAGGCGGAGCCTTAATACGTCCGCTCACCGCCGAACAGGGAGAGGGCGCGCCACCCTAGAGCGGCGCGCCCGGGACTCTCTCGGTTCCCCCCTTGGTCCGTTTCCCGGGTGCGAACCCAGGAGCGGGAGCGGCGGTTCGGGCTCCGCCTCGGTCGAGAGGCGAAGCTCGCCTCCCTCACCTTCGAAAACGCGAAGCGCGGTCGAAACGACCGACCTTTCTCTAATCTTTCTTCTGCGCCCCCCCCCGCGGTCTCCCAGGCCCTCGGCCCCGCGCAGACCTCGGGTCCGCGAGCCAGAGCAGGAGCTACAGCTACGGGGGTAGACCCCGCGGTCCCGCCCCGGTAGCCTCTCGGGCCGCCGGGCGAGGTAGCTCAGTTGGTTAGAGCACTGGCTTCATAAGCCAGGGGTCACGAGTTCAAGTCTCGTCCTCGCTACCAGGCCAAGGGCGTCATGGCCAAGGGCGCCATGGCCGGGAGACGGGGCTTGTCTCGCCGGGCGCCATTGGGAAGTCGCTTTCGCCCCGCAAGACGTAGGCGCCGCGCGCCGCGCGATGTATTCCGCCCCCGGGTCTGCTTCTGCCAAGCGCAACCCGGAGACGGTCCTTCAGGTAGAGGTGTCCGTCGCGCTGAAGAGGGCCTCATCAACCCCCTCGCCTGCCACGCGCCGGCACACCTTCATTACGGGAGCTGGGCGACGGGGTTTCGCCCCGGGGCTGTACTTCCTGGGTAGCGCCCTGGTGAGGCCCAGGCTCACTCCCCGAGGAAGAGCCCGTAGCAGCACCAGCTGTCGAAGGGACGGCTCTGGTAGCGTGCGTCGAGGAGCCAGAGCGTCTCGCCCGACTGCGGCTCCCCCTCGACGACCACCCTGGGGTTGCGCGCGAAGTAGCGCCAGGCCGCGAGCTGCCGCGGGTAGCGCGACTCCGCGCGGGTCAGAGCGGGGTGCTCGAGGTTCTTGTCGAAGCCCGTGGTGCGCGCGGCCGCCGGGTCGAAGAGGTGCAGGTCGACGCGCTGGATGCGCTCCTCGTCCTCCAGGAACACCGTCCAGCGGAAGGGATCGCCGGTGCCCGGCCCGAGGGTGACCGCTGACCCGCTCTCGATGGCGATGCCGGCCCGTGCCAGGTGCTGGCGGGCCGCGTCGGTGGCCCGCGCTCCGTTGCTTCCGAGCAGGGCCAGGTAGGCGCCGAAGAGCAGGACGACCACGGCCTGGATGCGGCCCGGGCGGCGGCGTCCTACGCCCGCCCGGCGCAGGGACGCGATCAGGGCCAGGGCCACGGGCCAGACGACGCGCAGGGCCAGCGGCACGCGACCGGACCCGTAGACGAGGCCGCTGGCGGCCAGGGCGAGCAAGGCCAGGGTGATGCTCCCGGCCCGGGTGCGCGCCCCGGCCAGGGCCGTCGCCGCGCCGAAGGCGAGCCACAGCCAGGGGTCTGCGATGAAGACCAGGTCGCCGTAGTAGCGCGTCGTGTCGAAGGGCAGCCAGGGGCGCAGGCCGTAGTTGTTCAACAGGTCGAGCAGGGGATGGCTGGCCAGACCCGCGCCGGCCACGCACAGGGCGCCGATCCAGGTCGTCGGGCGGCGCCCGTCCGCACCCCTGCGCCGGTCGTACACGACCAGGATGGCGGCCAGGACCAGGGCCTGCAGGGCGACGCCCAGGGCCCCGTGGGTCAGCCCACGGTGGTGCACCAGGTAGGCGTCCTTGCCGCCGAACGGCTGCAGGATGATGTCGAGGTCCGGCAGGTTCGCGCCCAGCACGAGGGCCGGACCGGCGCCGCGCGCCATCCCGCCCAGACGCGTCTTGGCCAGGGCGGCGCCGAACAGGCTATGGGTCAGGTTGTCCAAGCCCGGGGCGCCGCGAGCGGCCTCACTTGCCCTTCGGCAGCCAGCGCAGGAAGCGCCACTCGAGGCTGTCCTCTTCGCCGCTGGGGCCCGAGAGCGGCAGCCCGTAGATCGACAGCACCAGGGCGTCGACGCCCTCGTGGGATTCCAGTCCCGAGAGGCCGTGCAGCAGGGCGCGGTACTTCTCGCGCGAGAGGTCCTCGTCGTTCTCCACGCCCTTCATGCGCAGCCAGTGGAAGAAGGCTGTCTTGTAGGCGCGGAAGAACTCCTTGTAGTCGACCAGGAACTCGAAGGGCGGGTACTCCTTCTTCATCGCGATCGAGCCCATGAACGGAGCGCTGAGCACGTACTTCTCGGCGCTCGCGTCGGAGGCCAGGGTGAAGTGCGCGTGCTTGTCCTTCGAGAGCGGGTTCGAGCGGTCCTTGGCCGCGCGCTTGGCGCCGTCCTTCTGACCCTTCTTCAGGTTGTCGATGAAGTGGTCCTGGCCGCCGCCCACACGCCACTGGTTCTCGACCAGGGCGTCGAAGGGCGCGGCGGAGATCGCGGGCAGCACGCCGCCCGCGGAGTTGCCGCCCGGGACGAAGCGCGAATAGGGCGCGGTCGTCGCACCCGAGGTGCCGCGCACGCCGGCGCTGTCGATCGTGTTGACCTCGCCGCAGACCTCGATGGCCAGGTTCAGGGAGATGGCGTCCTCGACATGGCCCGGCTCGCGGCCGACGAGGCAGTTGCGCACCAGGGCGATGGTGGAGCGCTGGACGATGTGCTCGACCAGCCCGGTCTGGTCGTGGACGGTCATCGTCTCACCCCGGCTGAAGTCGGGGTCGAAGCCGCCCCAGGGGGCGTACTCGTGGGCCAGCACGTTGACCCAGTCGACCCAGATGTGCGTCCACTGGTCGACGCCGTCGATCCAGTAAGCCTTGCGCTGGTCGTCGTCGACCAGGCCCGCGTAGCCGACCAGCTCCATGAAGAGTCGCCGGTCGGGGGCGAGCAGGATCCGCGCCTGGCGTCCCGGGTCGGGGGCGAGCCCCATGGTCTCGCGGTCGTGCAGCAGAGCATCGAGGCGCCCGGCGGCCGCCAGCACCTCGTCCTTGCACTTCATCTGCTCGAAGAAGGTCCCGTCCTCTTCGGGGTCGAACTTGGAGACCTGGCTGGTCTTGAGGCTCTCGTACCAATCGCGCACCAGCTCGAGGTCCGCCAGGCCCGCTTTGGCCGTCTCGCTCTCGCTGCCGAGCAGCCACTGGATCCAGTAGCGCTGCATGTCGAGCAGGCCCAGGACGCCCTCGTTCAGCTCCTTGGCACGCTCCTTCACCTTCAGCTTCTGGACCGGGAAATAGACGTCGTACACGCCGACCGTCAGCCGCGCGTAGCGCGCAGCGAGGATCGTCTCCCAGGGGCAGGTCGTGTGGTCGGCGCCGTCCGGGCAGTTCGCCTTCACGAAGGACCGGCCGAGGGCAGCGAAGTCGATCGACTCGGCAGTGCGGCCCACGGGAGTCGCGGAGCTGCTCGGGGGGGCGGCGGGGGCGGGCGCGGCGAGCAGGGACGCGAGGGCCAGGGCCAGGGCGTTCGAACGGTGCATGATCATTCCACGATCCTTCAGGGGCGGGGCGCGCATGGGGAGCGGTTCGGACTAGTGGGTCCGGACGGTCGAGGCTACGGGGAAGGACGCGGCCCAGTGGGGACTTGTCGATCCTCTAAACCAAGAACTGACGCGAGACGACCGCTGGCCGTCCCTCTTCCCTGTAATCGTGCGCGGCCAGCGCGCACGGCGCGCAGGCTGGCGGGCACCCGGGGGACACGCAAGCGTGCCCCAGGCGGCCTGGGCCTCAGCCCTCCTTGGGACGCCGGCCCCGCGGCTTGCGCGCCTTGGGCAGCTTGAGGCCCTCGGCGCCCAGGAACTCCTCGAGCGGCTTACGCGCGTCGGTCAGGACATGGCGCAGCTTGGTGTGGCTCTCCTCCTCAGCCGCCTCGAGGGCCTTGTCGATGTAGCGCACCGAGGTCAGGGTCGCCTTCACGGCCACCGATTGCTTGAGCTTCTTGGCTTCCTGGCGCTCCTTGAGCTCCTTGATGCGCTCCTTGAGATCGGTGATCAATTCCTCGTCGGAGCGGCGATAGCGGGTCTTGCCGGGAGCGGCTTTCCGGGCGGTCTTCTTCTTGGCCATTTGTTGGGTCGTGGGCTGATCAACCGGGCTGCTTCTGAATAGCGAAGCGCCCAAGCGAGAAGTTTGGCGAGGCCCTGGCCTGTTCTCAAGCCAGTGGGCCGCTCTATTGCCTAACCGGCGTCGAGCGGGGTGCTTCCGGCGCTGACGGACTGACCTGGCCGGGGCCTCTCGTGCCCGCCTCCGCGGGGGCGCGCCCCCCCGCCCCCTGCAGCACCCGGGCGGCCAGGGCGTCCATCCACACGGCCTCGGCCTCGAGGCAAGGCACCAGCACCAGCTCGGTTCCGCCGGCGCGCTCGAAGTCCCGCCGCAGGCGGATGCCGATCTCTTCCAGGGTCTCGAGACAGTCCGCGGCGAAGCCGGGGGCGACCACGACCACCCGCGGGTGCTCGCGAGCCAGGTCGGGGACCACCTCGTCCAGGTAGGGGGAGAGCCAGCGCTCGCTGCCGAAGCGCGACTGGAAGGCGATGCGCCAGGCGGCGTCCCCGAGCCCCAGGGCCTGGGCCAGGCCGTGGGCCGTGCTCTGGCAGTGGTCGAGGTACGGATCGCCCGCGCGCACGTAGGACTCGGGCAGGCCGTGGCAGCTGATCACGAGCATCCCGCCGCCGGCCAGGGCGGGGGCGACGCTGCGCGCCAGGGCCGCCAGGTAATCGGGGTCGTCGTACCAGGGCGGGACGAAGCGCAGGGCCGGCTGGGCGCGCTCGCGCTGCGCCGCCCGGGACAGGGCCGCCTGCAGGGTGCCGGTGGTCGTTCGGCTGTACTGCGGAAAGAGCGGCAGGACGTGGATCTCCTCACAGTCCGCGCGACCCAGGGTCTCGAGCCCGGTGGCCAGGGAGGGCTTTCCGTAGCGCATCGCGACCTCGACCCGCCAGCCGCTGCCCAGGCGCGTGGCCAGGGCCGCGGCGATGCGCTCGGTGCCCTGGGCCAGGGGCGACCCCGAGGGGGTCCAGACGGCGCGGTAGGCCTCGGCCGAGGCCCTGGCGCGCAGGGGCAGGACGATCAGGTTCAGCACGCTCAGCCACAGGGCGCGCGGTGCCTCGACGACCCAGGGGTCGGACAGGAACTCGCGCAGGTAGCGGCGCACGGCGGAGGTCGTCGGGGCGTCCGGAGTGCCCAGGTTGCAGACCAGGAGGCCGCGCGGGTGGGAGCGCTCCCGCGGCCGCTGTCCGAGCCGCGTCGGCAGGGGGGGCGGCAGGGGCAGGAGCCAGCCCATCGAGGCCGCGACCAGGGCCGCGCCGATGCCCAGGTAGAGGGCACCCACCGCCAGCAGCCAGGCGCCCCCGCGAGCGTGGGCCAGGTGACGCAGGGAGACCCCCAGGGCGATC
>JAJFFA010000612.1 GCA_021776885.1 Planctomycetota bacterium | reverse complement strand
CGGGGCTGAGCAGCTCGTCGGCGCGGTCAGGCACCGAGATGCGTTCGTAGTCGCTGACGTAGGCCGTGCTGTCGATCACCGCGAGCTCTGCGCGCTGGAAGGGGCCAATGAGCAGCTCGGGCGAGGTCACCTGCTGCAGCGCCCTGGCGCGTACCTCGGCCCGGAACTCTTCAGCCGCCCCGGGCTGCAGGACCCAGGAGTCACGCCCCGCGCTCCAGCGCTCGAGGTCTCCGGGCTCGACCTCGAAGAGGCTCGTGTCGAACTGCAGGTACGGCTCGCCACGCCACCAGTTGCGCGCCGCGCGCAGGAAGCCCGACAGGCGCGTGTGCTGCAGCTCGCTGCCGACGAGGACGAGCTGGTCCGTGCCCAGGAGCTCGACCCGCTGGCGCTCCCCGTCCAGGGGCGGTTCGATCAGCCCGCGCACCGCACCGACCAGGCTCTCGGCCCGCTGCTGGACGCTCCGGCTGTGCTCGAGGAGTCCGTCCAGAGCTTCGTAGACCTGGGCTCGGGCCTGCTGGTCGACGTGCCCGTCCAGGGCCGTGCCCAGGCGCGTCAGCTCGTCGACCCCGGTCAGGTCGCCGATCTCGTAGACGCGCAGGATCGGCGCCACGACCGGATCGCTGTCCTGGGGCTGGGGAGCGCTGGCCGTGAGCAAGAAGAGTAGGGCGATCATCGCGGGTCTCCGTTCGGGTCGGGGGTGCGGGTGGATTCGTCGAGCTGCCAGGCGACGACGCGCTGAGGTTCGAGGGCGCGCCGCGCGCCCCTGGGCGTCGCCGGGGCCCTGGACTCGATCACCACGCGGGCCTCATGGACCACGCTGGCGAGGGGCGAGCCGGTGCCCGGCCGCGCCGAGCCCGACACGCTGCGCACGACGGCGAGGGTGCCGAAGGCGACCAGCAGCACGGCGGCGGCCGCGGCGAGCAGGGGGGGCAGGGCCGGGGTGCGGGTGGACTCCCGCGCGGGGGGCTCGTCCGCGACCTCCGACCAGGCGCCGAGGCGTCGCTGCAGGCGGCGCAGCGCGGCGCACAGCTCCGGGTCGCGCTCCAGCTGCGCGGCCAGGGGCGCATCGTCGAAGGGGTCACGGCGGGCGTCGAGGGCCGACTCGACCCGCGACCAGAGGCGCTCTTGTTCCGGACTCATGCGGGGTCCTTCGGCTTCGAGGGCGGCAGGCCGGCGAGGCGCCGGCGGGCGCGTGAGAGGTGGGACTTGACCGTTCCCTCGGGCAGCCCGAGGGATCGGGCGAGGCT
The DNA here is from genome assembly GCA_021776885.1 of Planctomycetota bacterium. GTDB lineage: Bacteria > Planctomycetota > UBA1135 > UBA1135 > JAJFFA01. Next base: position 5,025 of record JAJFFA010000612.1, on the reverse strand, counting down.
GGCGATGGACTCGCCGCGCAGGTGGAAGCCCGCGAGGACGGCGCGCTCGAGCGGCGCGAGGCCGGACAGCAGGCGCTCGACCTCCTCGAAGAGCTCGAGGTCCGGGGGCGCCGGTCGAGCTGCGGGTTCGTGCTCCGGCTCCTGCGGCCGCGCCCCAGGGCTGGGCCGCGGCTCCGCGCCGCGCTCGCGCAGGCGGTCCCAGGCGACCCGGTCGGCGACGGTGCGCAGCCAGGGCCACAGGGCCCGGCCGGGCTCGAAACTGCCGGCGTAGCGCAGCGCGCGCAGGGCCACCTCCTGGGCCAGGTCGTCCGCCTCGCCCGGCGAGCTGCTCGCCAGACGTCCGCGCAGGTGCGAGCGTAGGCGCGGGAGGCAGCGCGCCAGCTCCGCGTCGAGGGCGGCGCGGGGCTCCGGGCCGGCGGGATGGAGTTCGCTCACACCCCCCTGTACCGAGGGCTTGCGCCCGCGGTTGCACGAAACGGAATTTCCGCGGCGAGGCAGGGGGGTGTCCGCGGACTGGGCTCCCGCGCGGGCTCTGCTACAGTCCCGGCTCGCCCCCCGCTTTTGGAAGATCCCAGCCACCTCCCGGCGCCCCGCGTGGCCCCCTCCCTGACCGCCGTCGGGGGCCTCGCCTTGCTCCTCGCGTGCCTGGCGGGACACGCCCGCGCGTCAGCCCCGGGCCAGGTTGCCCCAGTCCAGGTTGCCCCGGGCCAGGGACCCCCGGTCTACGGTGTCACTCGCCTGGTGGCGGGGGAGTCGGTTCGCGTCGACGGTCGCCTCGACGAGAGTCTCTGGGAGCGCGCGGAGCGGCTCTCGCCCCTGACCTTGACCGAGCCGGTCCAGGGCGCCGCCCCGAGCCATCCGACCGACGTGCGCCTGGCCTTCGACGCCGACTTCCTCTACGTCGCGATCCGCTGCTACGACGACCCGTCCCAGGTGCGCGCGCGGCAGATGGACCGCGACGCCTTCGTGCGCTTCGACGACGTGGTCGAGTTCTGGCTCGACACCTTCCATGACAGCCGCTTCGCCTTCTGGTTCCAGATGACGGCGGGGGGCTCGCGCGGGGACGCCCTGATCGCGGGCAGCGGCACCTCGTTCAACAAGGACTTCGACACGATCTGGTACGGCGAGTCGCGGCTCACGGACGAGGGCTGGCAAGCCGAGATCGCGATCCCCTTCAAGAGCCTCGCCTTCCGCACCGACGGCGGCCCCTGGGGCTTCAACCTCGTGCGCAAGCGCGTCAGCAACGGCGAGAACGCGCGCTGGGCCTCGCCCCTGGTGGCCTACAGCTTCTTTCGGCTCTCCGAGGGCGGCACGCTGACGGGACTGGAGGGGCTGCGCCAGGGGCTCGGCCTCGACGTCTCGCCCTACGTCAAGGGCACCCTGCGGCGCGAGGAGTCCGGGGACGAGGACGCCCTCGGCGACGGCGGCCTCGACCTGCGCTGGCGCACCACGCCGGCCTCGAACCTGCGCGTCACCGTCAACACCGACTTCGCCGAGACGGAGGTCGACGAGCGCCAGGTCAACCTCGACCGCTTCCCGCTCTTCTTCCCCGAGAAGCGCGACTTCTTCCTCGAGGACGCTGGGGTCTTCGAGTTCGGCGCCCCCGACCGCGGCCGGCGCCTGATCCCCTTCTTCTCGCGTCGCATCGGGCGCGACGACGACGGCGGCGAGGTGCCGCTGCTCTTCGGCACCAAGTTCACGGGGCGCATCGGCGAGTGGAACGTCGGCCTGCTCGACACCCTCGTCGGGGACTCGCCCACCGAGGGCGGGCCGGAGGGGCGTAACCTCTTCGCGGCCCGCGTGTCGCGCAACCTGGGCGACGAGTCGGCCGTGGGCGCGATCTTCACCCAGGGCAACCCGGGGGAGAGTCGCGACAACTGGGTCGGCGGCCTGGACCTGCGCCTGTCCTCCTCCCGCGCCCTGGGGGATGGCCGGAGCGGCAGCCTGTGGCTCTACGGGCTGCGCAGCGGAACCGAGGGCGACGGGGGCGAGGGCGCAGCCTACGGCGTCCAGGCAAGCATCGGCACCAACGCCTGGAGCCATGACGTCGCCACCCACACCGTCGAGTCGGGCTTCGAGCCGGCCCTGGGCTTCGTTCAGCGCAGAGGCGTACGCAGCTTCTCCTGGGAGACCGAGTACACCTGGCGCAGCCAGGGCCGGGTGCCCTCCCTGCGCGAGGTGCAGGTCGAGGTCAGCCCCAGCCTGACCCGCGGACTCGACGGTGAGACCCAGTCGTGGGACCTGCCGCTCAAGTGGTTCGAGCTCGAGCTCGCGAACGAGGACTCCGTCGCCATCGAGTCGCGACGGCTGTTCGAGAACGTGTCCGAGTCCTTCGACCTGGGCAACGACGTCACGGTGCAGCCCGGCGAGTTCACGATGACGCGCCACGAGGTGAGCTTCGAGACCAACGACCGGCGCGACTGGGGGGCGGGTGCCGAGGTCGAGGTGGGCGACTTCTTCTCGGGGCACATCTTCCGCTGGGGCGTCGAGTCGACCCTGATCCCGAACCGCTTCCTGCAGCTGCGCGCGGGTCTCGAGAGCTTCGCCGCCGACCTCGACGAGGGCGACTTCCGCGCCAAGGTCGCCAGCCTCGCGGCCGACGCGAGCTTCTCCCCGAACCTGTCCTGGAAGAACCTGGCCCAGTACGACACGGAGAGCCTCGAGCTGGGCTTTCAGAGTCGCCTGCGCTGGATCCTGACCCCGGGCCAGGAGCTGTTCCTGGTCACCCTGCTCGGCTGGCGGCGTCCGGACGAGCACGCGCACCTGGCTCCGACCGATCAAGAGCTGGCCTTGAAGCTGGTCTACACCCTGCGCTTCTAGCGCTTGCCCGGGCTAGTCGGCGCGCAGCCGGCGGCGGCGGAGCAGACCGTCGGCCAGGGCACACGCGGCGGCGGCCAGCACCAGGGGGTAGCCGGCGTAGAGCCGGGTCGTCGCCAGCTCATCGAACTTCACGCGCACGATCAGGAGCGCCAGGGCGAAGACCTCGAGCATCGCCCACTCGTCGGCGCGCTCGCACCAGCCGTCGAGGCGCCGGCGCCAGGTCACGGGGCCGAAGGCGGCGCCCAGGGCCAGGACGGCGCGCAGGGCGGGCAGGACGCAGACGAAGACCAGGAGCTCGAGGGCCACCCCGTGTTCGCGCTCCAGCCACAGCTGCACGGCGCTGGGCAGGGGTGCGAAGTCGGTGCGGAAGACGGCGCCGCGGCTGACGCACAGCACGGGGCTGGCGAGGGCGGCGGCGAGCAGGGCGGCGGACGCGAGGGCCAGGAGGCGCGCGACGCCGCGCGGGCCGCCGCTTGCGGGCGGCGCAGTCGGCGTGGCGGGCCGCCCTGGCGCGAGGGCGCGCTGGAGCACGATGGCGCACACCATCGAGAGCAGCACCGCGAGGGTGAAGACGTGGATCCCGGCGCGGGAGGTGGCGCTCGCCAGTCCCAGGCGGATGCCACCGACGAAGGCCGCGACGAGGAACACGTCGAGCATCGACCACTTGCCGAGGGTGCGCAGGAGGTCGAGGGTGGCCGCCTCGCGCGTGGCGTCGCGCGGGGACGTCCGCGCCCCGGCCAGGGCGCGGGCGAGGAGCACCAGCTTGACCGTCGGCAGGACGACGGAGAAGCCGAACACGACCGTGGCCAGGACCCCGTTGCCGTCGCTCCAGAGCGAGCGCACACCGCCCAGACTCGAGTACACCTCGAGCGGGGAGGCGAGGGTGAAGAAAGTGACGGTGGGCAGGCTCAGCCCGCCGGCCAGGAGCACCACGCTCGCCAGCCACAGCACACCGGCGAGGATCAGGCCGCCGCGCCTGGGCGACACCCCTGCCGCGGGGTCGGGGGGAGCGTGGGGCGTCCGGGAGTCGGGCGGTGACACGCGCAGAGGCTAGCGCCCCGCCCGCCGTGCCGCGCTATCCTCTGTTCCATGCGGCTTGCGCTCCCGGTCCTCTCGCTCCTGCTCTTCGCCCCGGCCTGCGCCGAGGAGCCCGTCGCCCGATCGCTGCCGGCGGACCCGCCCCTGTCCCTGGCGATCCTGGTCCTGGCGCAGGGCGACGCGAGCCTCTTGTGGGAGACCGCGCCCGAGGGGGCGCTCTCGACGCGCCGGCGCGCCGGGACCGTCTTCGCCTCGGCCTGGGCGGCGAGCGACGACCCGGCCGCGGCGCGCTGGGCCCTGGAGCGCGGACTGCGCGCGGGGCGCCAGACCACGAGTCTGGCGGGCGATCTGTTCGAGCGCGTCGGGGAGCGCGCGACGACCCGGCGCTTCGGCGCCACCGACGAGCCCTCCGAGCTGCGCGCGTTCTTCGAGGCCCCGATCGCTGCCCCGGACCTGCCGCGGGTGGCCTGGGTCGAGCTGCTCGACCCGTCTGGCCTGGATCCCTGGCTGGCCGCCGTCCCCGACCCCGGTCCGCTCCTGGTGCTGACCTCCGTCCTGCCCCCCGGCGACCTGGCGCAGCTCGCTCCGAAGGCGGACGCCCTCTCGATCCCGCTCCTGTTTCACCTGCCCGGGGTCGTCCCCGAGGGCGACGTGCGTCCGCAGCTGGTCTCGGCCATCGACCTGGTGCCGACCTTCCTCGAGTTGCTCGGCTGCGACACCCAGGGGCTCGACGGCAAGAGCTTCGCACGCCTGCTGCGCAAGCGGCCCCAGGTCTGGCGCAACCACGCCGTGCTCGAGGGCGGAGCCGACTGCGCCTGGCTGCAGGTACTGCAGGGCAAGGACGTCCAGCTGGGCCGCGGCCGGGACGGGGCCCTCGAGCTGGTCACCGAGGAGCGCGCGGAGCGCGAGGGCGAACGCGAACTCCTGCTCGTCCAGCTCGAGGCCTGGATGGCAGCCGGAACGCAGGACTAGGCGGCTCATCACGTACGCGGGCTTCGGAACCTGTCGCGCTGGGTTGGTTGCATGTGTTCGTGCGACTCCGCTGGCGTCTTGCGCTTTGCGCGCTGCTCGGCCTCGGCGCCCTCGGGGTGGCGGGGGTGCTGCACGTGGGCAGCCTCCTGATCGCCCCCGCGCCGAGCCGCGTCGGCCCGCCGCCGTCGGACCTGG
>JAJFFA010000611.1 GCA_021776885.1 Planctomycetota bacterium | reverse complement strand
GTCGGGGTGCGCCTGACGCGGCTGGGGCCCGTGCGTGCCGACCTGGCCCTGGCCCCCGGAAGCGCTAACGTGCGCATCTCCGTCATCCATCCCGAGCTCCTGGCGCCGGTGGAGGCCGCGGCCCAGCCCGCCCTCGAGCTGCTGCGCTCGAGCGGGCGCGAGGTCGTCTTTCGCGTGGTCCTGGCCGGCGCGGACGAGGTGTCCCTCGAGGCCGGTACCGACGACGCTCCCTTCCTCGACGAGGCCTCGCACCTGGACGTGACCGGATGAGCGCGGAGGGACGCCGGCGCGAGGCCCTCGGGCTGTCCTACGAGCGCGGCGGCGACAGCGCCCCGCGCGTCGTGGCGCGTGGATCGGGCGACGTGGCGGAGCGCATCCTCGAGGTGGCGCGGGAGCACGGCGTGCCCATCCGCGAGGACCCCGACCTGGTGCACCTCCTGGGTGCCGTCGACCTGGGCGATGAGGTGCCGCGGGAGGTCTTCGCGGCGGTGGCCGAGCTGCTGGCCGCGCTCTACCGACTCAATGCGGCAGAAGTCGAGCGGCGTCCCGGGCACACCGACTGAGCACGGTCGCTGCGCTTCGAGGGTCGCCGGGTCGGCTACAATTCCGCCCGTGCGACGATCGACTCGAGGCCTGACACTGCTCCTGGCTCTCATCCTCGCGGCCTGCGACGCCGGCGAGGCGGAAGGGGAGCAGGGCGCCGCGGAGGCGCGCAGCGCAGCGTCCGCCGAGGAACGGCCCCGGACCCAGGCGATCCTGCTGATCGTCCTCGACACCCTGCGCGCCGACCACCTCTCGCTCCACGGCTACGCGCGTCCGACGTCGCCGCGCCTCGACGACTTCGCGCAACGCGCGACGGTCTACGCCCAGGCCAAGGCCACATCGCCCTGGACCCTGCCCTCCCACGCGTCCTTGTTCACGGGGCTCTACCCCTTCGAGCACGGCGCGCGCACCTTCGATCCCGCGGCCCTGGAGGATCCGGACGAGACGGGCAACGTCGGCTGTCTGGGCGCGGAGCACCTGACCCTGGCCGAGGTCCTGCGCGACGCGGGCTACGCCACGGCGGCGATCGGCGCGAACGAGGGCTTCCTCGACGCCCGTTTCGGTCTGGACCAGGGCTTCGAGCACTACGACATCCGCCGCGGACGGGGCCCCGAGCTGAACCAGCGTGCCTTCCTGTGGCTGGTGGCGCACAAGGACGAGCCGTTCTTCCTGTTCCTCAACTACATGGACACGCATCGGCCCTACAACTGCGTCGAACGCGAGGGGTTCCCCGACTGCGGGACGCCCAAGCAAGCGACGGCGCTGCTGCGTGAGCTGTCGTCGATGGCCCTGGACCAGGGGCTCGAGCCACCCCCCGAGAAGGTCGCGCGGCTGGTGCAGCAGTACGACACCTCGATCGCGAACCTGGACGCAGCCCTGGGCGAGCTCTTCGATCAGCTCGACGCCTGGGGCGTGCTGGAGCGAGCCCTGGTGATCGTGACCTCGGACCACGGCGAGTACCTCGGCGAGCACGGGTTGTTCGAGCACTCCAAGGACGTCTACGAGGAGGTGCAGCACGTGCCCCTGATCGTGCATCACCCCGGCCAGGACGGGCGCCGTGACGTCGACGAAGCGATCTCGATCGCGCGCATCCCGGCTCTCGTTCTCGACCATGCGCAGGGCAACCCCGAGCGACCCGCGAGCTTCGACCGCCACCCCCAGGGCGCCGCCGTCCTGGCGGAGAACTACTTCTCGCGCATGCACGACCTGAACAAGCCCCGCGGGGATGCCCTGCGGCGCATCCGGCGTGCGGTCTACGCGGGCAGCGACAAGCTCGTCCTGACGGGGGACAGCGCGGTCGAGCTCTACGAGCTGGAGCAGGATCCCGGGGAGCGAACGAACCGGCTCGACGCGTCGGCGCAGCGGGCGGCCGAGCTGAGGACGCACGCCTCCGCCTGGCCCCTGCCGGGGCCGGAGGTGCGACCCGTCCTGCCCAGGCTCGACGACGAAGCCCGCGAGACCCTGCGGGCCCTGGGCTACGCGGGCGACGACGAGTGAGCGCGCGCCAGCTGGTCCTGGTCGCTGTCGTCCTGCTGCTCGCCGCGGGGGCCTGGCCCTACGTGGCCTTGCTCGACACCTGGCCGCGCGCGCCAGACTCCGTCGAGTGGATCCTGCGCGGGTCGCCCAGGGCGCAGGGCTGGCGCGAGTGGGTCTTCGAGACGCGTCAGTTCAACGTCGGGTACCGGCCGCTGATGGCCCTCTCGTTCACCCTGACCGAAGCCCTGGGCGCAGAGGCCGCCTGGGTCTACCGCTGGACCGACCTCGCGCTGCACCTGGGGGCGGGGCTGCTCGTCTTCCTCCTGGCGCGGGTGCTCGAGCTGCCGCGCCCCGCGGCCCTCGTGGCCCTGGCCGTGTTCCTGGTCTTGCCCTGCGCCGAGGACGTCGTGCCCTACCTCGCGCGGCGCAGCTACTCCCTCGGGAGCTGTCTCTCCCTCGCGGCCCTCGTGCTCTCCCTCGGCCTGCCCCGGGCCGCAGCGGGGGAGGGGCGCAGCGCCTCGAAGTGGGCCCTGTCCGTCTTCGTGGCCGGGCTGCTCGTGCTGGCCCTCTTCACCCACGAGGCGTCCCTGGTCGCCGTCGTCGCCCTGCCCGCCCTGCACGCGACGCGTCCCGGGGGCGCGCGGCCCGCGCGCCTCGCGAGCACCTGCCTCGTGCCCCTGGTCTGCGTCGCCGTGGCCTGGTTCGTGCGCGCCGAGATCGTCGGTGGCCTCGGCGGCTACGACGCGGTGGAAGCGGAGCGCGCGGCGCGCGCCCTGCCCATCGCCGCGGCGGCCCTGCGCGGGCTCGTCTTCCCGAGCGGCGTGGCGGGTGGCGGCGCGGGGCTCGAGTGGGCCCTGGGCCTCGCCAGCCTGGCGCTGCTGGTCGAGGTCCTGCGCGGCGCCCGGCGCGGCGTGGGTCTGGTCGCGTTCTTGGGTCTCGTCGGCTACGTGCTGGCCTACGCCCTGCAGGGGGTCTGGTTCGATCGCCAGGCGTACTTCATGGCGGTGCCCGCGGGGCTCTTCGTCGCGGCTGCGGCGACGCCTGCGTCAGGCGCTGCCACGAGCCGGCGCAGCGCCGCCCTGGTGGCCGTCTTCCTGACCCTGGTGCTGCTGCACTCTCCGGTCCTGCTCGGCCTGGAGCAGCCGCGACTCTCCCGCTGGTTGGCCCAGAACGAAGTGACCCAGGGGCTGATCGATGCCACGGCTGACCTCGAGCCGGGGGAAGTCGCCTACCTCGTCCTGCCCTACGAGCCCGGCGAAGGCGAGCTGGACGAAGAGGACCTGCGCTCGCGCAAGGAGCGCCGCGACCTCTCGCGCCTCGACCGCGCCGCGGCCAAGTTCGTCGCCGGTCGCGCCGAGCTCGGTGGGCGGACGCTGGAGGAGCTGGTCTACTACGCCGAGGCCGCGGGGTCGCCGCGCTACGAGCGCGTCGGCGAGCGCCACTGGATCGTGCTGCCCGGCGGCGCGCCTTACCAGGAGCGCCAGGGTCGCGGCTTCCGTCGGCACGAGTCCGAGTCCGCGGGACGCGTGCTCGTCCCGCTGCAGGCCGGGGCGGTGGGGCGGCTGCTGCTGTACGCCCAGGGCAGCCTCGAACAGATCGACCTGAACGCGCCCTGAGCGCTCGCGCCGTCAGTC
>JAJFFA010000062.1 GCA_021776885.1 Planctomycetota bacterium | reverse complement strand
ACGTCGAACGCGCCGTCGTCTACGTCACTCCCTTGACCCACCACACGCTTCGCAAGGCACTGAGAATCGCTGGCCTGGAAGACTGCGTGGTGCGCACGGTTTCCTTGGACGGGACCTACCGCATGGACGTGGCCGCCCTGGAGCATGCCGTGCGCGCCGACCAGCAGGCAGGCCTCGTCCCGTGGCTCGTAGCCGCTACGGCCGGCAGCACCGACGTGGGCAGCGTCGATCCCCTGACTCGGATCGCCGACGTCTGCGCGGCGCAAGGACTGTGGATGCACGTGGACGCCGCCTACGGAGGCGCCTTCCTGTTGTGCGCAGAGGGCAAACGTCGCCTGACTGGGATCGAGCGCTCGTCCTCCGTCGTCCTCGACCCGCACAAGGGCTTCTTCCTGCCCTTCGGCAGCGGCGTCTTGCTGGTGCGTCAAGGCGCTGCCCTGTACGACGCCTTCCACGCCCGCGGCACGTACATGCAAGACCTGACGAGCGACCCGCTCGAGTCCCGCGACGCGTGCGACCTCTCGCCCGAACTGACCCGCCCCTTCCGCGGCCTGCGCCTGTGGCTGCCCCTCAAGCTGGCCGGCGTCGCGCCCTTCCGCGCCGCGCTGGAAGAGAAGCTCTTGCTCGCGGAGCACTTCTACGAGCGCCTGCGCCAGCTGCCAGGTTTCGAGACCGGTCCGCGGCCCGACCTCTCGATCGTCACCTTCCGTTTCGTCCCGGCGGACGACGATCCCGATGCCTTCAACCGGCGCCTGGCCCAAGCCCTGCGCGACGACGGCCGCGTGTTCCTCTCGACGACCACCCTCGACGGCCGGTTCACCCTGCGCATGGCCATCCTGGCCTACCACACACACCTCGACACCGTCGAGAGCACCCTCGAGCTCCTGCAAGCGAACGTGGCCCGGCTGCTGCAGACGAAGGCCTGAGCTCGTGCAAGCCCGCTGGCCCGACCTGTCCGCGCGCGCCTAGTCGTCCCCGCTGACCTCGATCTCGAGGTCGCGCACCTTCTCCCACAGGACCTTGCGCGAGATGCCCAGCAGCTCCGCGGCCTGGCTCTTGTGGCCTCCCGTCTGCTCGAGCACGTGGGCGATGTGGCGCGCCTCCGCCTCCTTGACCACCGTGCGCAGGGGCCGGATCTCGTCCGGAACCTCCGTCGCGCCGCGCCAGCGCGGGTCCTTCGGCAGCATGTCCTCGGCCGCCAGCTCGCTCTTGGAGCCCGACAGGGCGATGGCGCGCTGCACCGCGTTCTCCAGCTCGCGGACGTTGCCGGGCCAGGGGTAGCGCTCGAGCATCGCCATGGTCGAGGCCGAGATGCGGTGCTCCTTGCCGCCGCCATACTTCTCGACCATGTGCTGCACCAGCAGCGGCACGTCGCCGGCGCGCTCGCGCAGGGGCGGGAGCACGACGGGCACGACGTTGACGCGGTAGAAGAGGTCCTCGCGGAAGCGGCCCTCGCGCACCATGTCCCGCAGCGAGACCTTGGTCGCCACCACCACCCGGAAGTCCACCTTGCGGGTCGTCTCCCCCCCCAGGCGCTCGAAGGCCTTCTCCTGCAGGACGCGCAGCAGCTTGACCTGCACCGCCAGGGGCATGTCGTCGATGTCGTCCAGGAACAGGGAGCCCCCGTCGGACAGCTCGAAGCGCCCGCGACGCTCCTTCTTGGCGTCGGTGAAGGCGCCCTTCTCGTGCCCGAAGAGCTCCGCCTCGAGCAGGTTCTCCGGCAGCGCCGCGCAGGAGATCGCGACGAAGGGGCCGTCGGCGCGGGAGCTCTCGCGGTGCAGGGCCAGGGCGATGCGCTCCTTGCCCGTGCCACTCTCGCCCTCGATCAGGACGGTCGCCTCGGTCGGCGCCACGGTGCGTACGCGCTCGAACACGGCCTGCATCGACTTCGAGCTGCCGATGACGTTCTCGAAGCCGCGCCCACGGCGCAGCTCGGCGCGCAGGCTCTGGTTCTCTTCCTCGAGCTGCCGCACGTGGCGGAAGGTCTCGATGCGCTTGATGATCGCGTCGTTGCGGAACGGCTTCTGGACGTAGTCCACGGCACCCATGCGCAGCGCCTCGACCGCCTGGTCGATGGTGCCGTAGCCCGTCATCAGGATCACCGGACGCTCGGCGTCGCTGGCCACCGCCTCCTGCAGCACCTTCATCCCGCCCTCCCCGGGCATGCGGATGTCGGTCACCACGAACTCCGGCGCCTCGTCGCTGCGCAGCGCCTCCAGGGCCGAGCGCGTGTCCGTCGCACCGATGACCTCGTGGCCCGCCTCCTCCAGGGCGTCGCGCAGGGTCACGAAGATGGTGACTTCGTCTTCGGCGAGGAGGATGCGCATCGCCCCTAGCCGCCCGCCAGAAGAGTGCTCCGGATGCCAGGGCGGCATCCGCTTCGGTGTGCTGTCTGGAGACCCGGGCGAATCCGGAGATTCGGCGAGGCATTCAGGTGCGGCACCGGAGTGGAGGTCATCGTCGTGGCGCCGGAGGACTTCTTCAACGGGCTGCCAGGCTACGCCGGGCCGGCGTCCACCGCCCCGGGCGCCCGGCTCTCGAAGCGGTCGCCGCCCGACTCGACCGCCAAGGCGAGGGCCTCGCCCGCGGCCTCGAGCATCGCGTCGAAGAAGAGCGTCGAGCCGCCCTCGTTATGGGAGGCTCCGATCGAGAGGGTGATCTGAATCGTGCGTCCCTCGCTCTCGAAGTCGATGGCGCGCACGCTCTCGAGCAGGCGCTTCGCCATGACGCGCGAGCCCTCGTCGGGCGTGTGCGGCACCACCGCCAGGAGCCGGTCATCGGCCATGCGGCCGAGGAAGTCCGAGTTGCGCGTCTCTGCCTTGAGCAGGGCGATCACGGCACCCAGGATCTCCTCCTTGGCCTCGTACCCGTACAGGTCGCGCAAGTGGCCGAGGCGGTCGATCGAGATCACCATGCAGGCGATCGGGTACTCGTAGCGCGCCGCGCGGTTGAACTCCACGCGCATCAGATGCTGGATCTGAGCCAGGGAGAAGAGACTGCGCTCGTATTCGTTGCTGGGCTCGGGCATGGGGCCGGTCAATCGTTGTCGGTCGCGAGAAGACTGTCGGGGGTCTATCGGCCGGAGGGGGGGCGCTTCAAGAGCCTGGTTCCGCATCGCCCGGGCTGAACACCTCGAGCACGCCATCCAGAAAGCCGTCCACGGTCACCCCGTGCTGGGCTCGCAGGAGCAGGAGGATCATGGCCAGGATCAGGGTGTAGATCGTGATCGCGAGGGTCTGGCTGACCACCATCGCCAGGCCACCCCGGGCGGCACCACGGGCGCGCCTCCCGGCCCCGCGCACGCCCCGCGCCACCGGCGCCATCAGGAGGTCGCGCTCGAGGCGCCCCGCTCGCTCGAGCACCCGGGAGTCCCCCGGCTCGACACCGCTGGCCGCGAGCAGGTCGCGAGCGCAGGCATCGGCGTTGAACTCGCCGCGCACCACGGCGTCCTGCCAGCGCTTGGACTCCTTCCGGTCGGCCAGCCCCAGGTCGGCCAGGATTCCGGCCCGCAGACGTTGCCAGGCGCGTAGATCGTCCTCATCCAGAGCGGCCCCCTGGACCAGCGGGGCGGCGCCGGCGGCAGCCCGCCGGCCCACCGGCGCCGGGCT
>JAJFFA010000610.1 GCA_021776885.1 Planctomycetota bacterium | reverse complement strand
ACGCCGTTCGTGTTGCAGTCCTGACTGGCGCCGCTGGAGATGTCGAAGGAGTCGGGGACGCCGTTCATGTTGCAGTCGGGCTGGCACTCGTCCGGCACGCCGTTGCCGTCGACGTCCATACTGGTTCCGGCGGCGATGTCGCAGTCGTCGGGGACGCCGTTCAAGTTGCAGTCGGGCTGGCACTCGTCGGGGATCCCGTCCGTGTTGCAGTCAAGGCTGGTGCCGCTGGCGATGTCACAGTCGTCCGCCACTCCGTTCATGTTGCAGTCGGGCTGACACTCGTCGGGGACACCGTCCGTGTTGCAGTCGAGGCTGGTGCCCATGGAGATGTCGCACTCGTCGGGCACGCCGTTCGTGTTGCAGTCCTGGCTGGTGCCGCTGGAGATGTCGAAGGAGTCGGGGACGCCGTTCGTGTTGCAGTCGGGCTGGCACTCGTCGGGCACGCCGTTGCCGTCGACGTCCATGCTGGTTCCAGCGGCGATGTCGCACTCGTCCGGCAGGCCGTTCGCGTTGCAGTCCTGGCTTGCGCCGCTGGAGATGTCGAAGGAGTCGGGGACGCCGTTCATGTTGCAGTCGGGCTGGCACTCGTCGGGCACTCCGTCGGCGTCGACGTCCATGCTGGTTCCGGCGGCGATGTCGCACTCGTCGGGGACCAGGTTCAGGTTGCAGTCCAGGCTCGTCCCGTTCGACAGGTCGACCACGTCCGGAACGCCGTTGGAGTTGCAGTCGAGCTTGCACTCGTCCGGAACACCGTTCATGTCCAGGTCCATGCTGCTGCCGGCTGCGATGTCGCACTCATCGGGCACGCCGTTGGCGTTGCAGTCCTGGCTCGTGCCGTTGGCGATGTCCGTCGCGTCGTCGACGCCGTTGCCGTTGCAGTCGAGGTCGCCCTGGCCCAGGTACAGGGCCGCCCGGCCCTCGTTGCTCTCGCCGGCGTCGAAGAAGCGCACACCGATCAGGACGTCACCCGCCCCGTCCCCGTCCACGTCACCGGCGGCGGCGACGTCGAAGGCGAACTGGGCCTGGCCCTGATCCGATGTATCGGTCCAGTCGGGGCTGGTCGAGGGTCCTGAGGCCGAGCCCAGGTAGAGCGCGGCACGACCCTCGTTCAGCTCGCCGTCGTCGAACAGCGGGGCGCCGACGATGATGTCGTCGAAGCCGTCCTCGTCCACGTCACCGGCACCGTCCAGGGAGGCACCGAACTGGGCGTTGGTCTGGTCGCCTTCGGCGCTCCAATCGGCCGTCAAGGAGGGCCCCGTCAGCGAGCCCAGGTAGAGGAAGGCCGCGCCCTCGCCGGCCTGGCCGGCGCTGAACTGGGGGGCGCCCACGAGCACGTCATCGAAGCCGTCGCCGTTGACGTCCCCGGCCCTGGCGACGCTGGAGCCCATGCGGGCGTCGGCCAGGTCCGCTTCAGCGCTCCAGTCCGGGACCGTACTGGGCAGGGTCGCGGATCCGAAGTAGAGCGCGACGCGCCCCTCGTCGACCTGGCCCGCGTCGAAGCGCCAGGCGCCGACGAGCACGTCGTCGAAGCCGTCGCCGTTCACGTCGCCGGCTCCGGACACGGCGAAGCCGTGGCCCGCACCGGCCTGGTCACCCTCGGTCGTCCAGTCGGGGGTCAGGGAGAGGCCCGCCATCGAGCCCAGGAACAGAAAGGCGGCGCCCTCGTCGTTCTCGCCCGCATCGAAGCGCCAGGCCCCGACGACGAGGTCGTCGAAGCCGTCGGCGTTGACGTCGCCGGCGGCGCCGAGACCGAAGCCGAAGTCGGCGCTGACCTGGTCGCTCTCGGCGCTCCAGTCCGGCGTGAGGGAGAGGCCGGAGCTCGAACCATGGAAGACGAAGACCCGGCCCTCGTCGGCCTGCATCGCGTCGAAGCGGTGCGCAGCGATGGCGACGTCGTCGAAGCCGTCGCCATTGACGTCGCCGGCGGGCGACACGAAGCGCCCGAACTGGGCGTTCGTCTGGTTGCCCTCGGCAGTCCAGTCGGGTGTCGTCGAGGGGCCCGTGGAGGAGCCCAGGAACAGGAAGGCGCGCCCCTCGTTGGTCTGGCCGTTGTCGAAGAGGTAGGCGCCGATGAGTACGTCGGCGAAGCCGTCTGCGTTCACATCTCCGGCGCTGCTGACGCTGACGCCCAGCTCGGCGTCGGCCTGGTCCGAGTCGTAGGTCCAGGAGGGGGCGCTCAAGAGCGGGTCGATCGTGATCGGATACAGGGCGGCGCTGTCGTCCACCTCGATGCGCAGCCTGTCCGCGGCGCCCGTCAAGCGCGCGTCGAGGGCGGCCCCGCTCGCGTCCCAGGCTCGCAGGCCGGTGTACGCGAGGCGCGCGGTACCGTCGGCATCGAAGAGCAGCGCGGCGTGGCGCGCCGGGTCGACCTCTGCGCGCAGGCCGGCCAGTCGCAGCTCGAGGGCCAGGGCCCCCGCGGCGCCGCGCGAAGCTCCGGGGCGGGTGTCGAGGGTCCAGCCCTGTTCGATGCCGCGGGCGTCGTTGACGAACCACTCCTCCAGCTCACCGTGGTCGAGTGCCGCCCGCGCCCCCAGGGCGTGCACGGCGCGCGCCGGCCCGAGCACGGAGGCCGGGTGGCCCAGGCGCCCGACGGAGTGCGTGCTGATCTCGAGGCTCCAATCCTGCCCGGCCTCGCGCGGCTCGATGTGCAGTCCGCCGGCAGTGAGCGCGGCGCGCAGGCCCTGCTTGCGGTTGGGTGCAGCGAGGCTCCCCGGTTGCGCCGGCGACCACGCGTACTCTGCTGACTGGATCGACTCGAGGGTCTGCGGCCACCAGTCCGCAGGGGACAGGGGCGCAGGTTGTTCGCCCGGCGAGGCGACTTGCAGCGAGAGCGCGAGGAAGGCGACGATGACCTGATGCATGCGTGCAGCTTGACCGATTGAAGCGGTCTCGTCCTTAATTCCCCTTCACGGGCAGATTTGCAGGATTCTATCGATCCTGGTGGCACCGCCGGCGAAGCGCCACTCCATCGCGGGAGGGCCAGCTCCTGGGTCCTAATCAGCGCGTTGCAGGCGGACCGCGATCACAGCTGCGGGGCTCTGGGGGACCTCGATAGGGGCCACGGCTGCGGCCTCGAAGCCGGGGCACCGGGCACTGCCTGCCACCCGTCCCGGGGGGCAGCCACGCACGAGCAGGTAGCCGTCGTTGCGTGGGGTCCCGCGCGCCGTCACCCCGGAGCCGTCCTCGTCCCAGCTCAAGACGACCTCGGCGCCGGGCAGGAGTGTGCCCTGCTCGAAGTCGGTGACCTGGAACCACAGGTCGAAGCCGGCACGCACCGTGTGGCTGAGCTCGAGCTCTGCGCCCAGAGCGGGCGCCCGGGTGCGCACCTCCGTGCGGACGAGACCGGGGCCATCGAGGCGGAAGAGGTAGGCGTCCCGCGGCGTGCGCGGCAGGCGCGCCGGTCCCCAGCGCCCATCCTCGATGGCCGCCCGGCCCAGCTCTTCGAACCCGTCGCCCTGGGCTCGCCCGAAGACGATCTGGGCTTGCACCCCGGCCAGGGACGGGCTGGTGTAGTCGAGGCTGCCGCCCGCGACGAAGGTCGGCAGGAGGACCAGATCGAGGTCGCCCCGTCCAGAACCGCGGATCGGCATGGCGCTGCGCTCGCCGTCCCCGAGGCGCGCCGTGCAATGCTCGCGGCCAGCCAGAGGAGCGGGGGCGAAGCGACCCTCGACGTCGCTGATGTAGGTGCGCACCAGGAGCCGCGCAGCGCGTACCTCGAGGGGCAGGCTGGCGAGCCCCGGGGGCGCCGGCTCGACGGCGCGCTGGACCACCACCGCGTTGGCCACGGGTTGAGCGGCGAGGTCGAGGGCACGCCCCCGTCGCCGCGGGGCGTCGGCCAGGGTGAAGAGCTCGCCGTCGGGCCAGTCGCTGGATTGTGGGTCGAGCAGCAGCGCCGTGGCCTCGTGCTCCGGGCTCGTGATCCAGACCACCGTGCCCAGGTCGGAGGGTTCTGGTGCGCTGTCGAAGCGAAACTGACCCTCGGCGTCGGACCGGGCTCGCTGGGTCACGCGCGCGAGGGCCTTGACCTCGATGCGCGGATCCTCGCGCGGATCCAGGACCGAGCGCAGGAGCGGCGTCCAGGTCAGCTGAGCCCCGATGACCGGGCGCCCGGTGTAGCCGATCAGTCGGCCGGACAGGCTGGGGGCGTCCGGCTCCGCGGCCTCGGCCGGCGCGCCGTCCGGGTCGGCCGGCCCCTCCGGGTCGTCGCTCTCCAGGCGCACGACGCCCGCCAGAGCGGCGAGCAGCACACCCGCGGCCCCGGCCGCCACGGCGTGCAGGCGCTTGCCCCTGGGCCAGAACTCACCTCGAATCCGGCCGAGGCCCTGCAGCCATGCGGGACGTTCCATCCCGCCTCCTTCGGCCAGGGCCGCTCCGCAGGTGAAAGCCTGCTTCGAGGATGCGGCAATTGTGCGTCCCGCCAACTAGCATGATCCCCCCATGGTCGACGAAACGCCCTCCGAACTCCCCGCGCGCGCCCCGCGATCGATCGTCCTGCGCGGCTCCTCCGTTGCGCCCGGGCTGGCCATGGGCCAGGCCTACCCCAAGGAATACGACCTGGCGGCCGTGAACGCCCAGCGCGTGCCCCGCGATCGGGTCGAGGGCGAGCTCAACCGCTTCCATCTGTCCCTGGGCGACTCGCGCTCCCAGCTCGAGGAGCTCAAGCAGCGCCTGCGCGGCAAGGTCCCCGAGGACCACGTGCGCATCCTCGACACGCACCTGGCCTACCTCAAGGATTCGGTCTTCCTGTCGGACGTCGAGAACCTGATCCTGGGCGAGCAGATGTCCCTCGAGGGGGCGATCGCGAAGGTGATCCTCGACTTCGATCGCATCTTCCGGCTGGTGCAGAGCGAGACCCTGCGCGAGCGCGCGGTCGACCTGCGCGACGTCGGGATCCG
>JAJFFA010000609.1 GCA_021776885.1 Planctomycetota bacterium | reverse complement strand
CCAACCGCGAGGCCCTCGAGGCCGTCTTCGCGCACATCCGTGCCCAGGCGATCCCCGAGCTCTACTGCCTGGGCGACATCGTCGGCTACGGTCCGGAGCCCGAGTTCTGTGTCGACCTCGTGCGCGGCCACGCCAAGATCTGCCTGATGGGCAACCACGACGAGGCGCTCTTCCACGACGCCTCGGACTTCAACCCCCATGCGCGCACGGCGATCGAGTACACCCGCGACCGCATGCGTCCGCACTGGTACAGCTCGTCCGAGCGCAAGGGCCGCTGGCGCTGGCTGCGCGAGCTGCCCCTGGTCCACCAGGAGGGGCGCTTCACCTTCGTCCACGGCTCGACCCGCGATCCGGT
The DNA here is from genome assembly GCA_021776885.1 of Planctomycetota bacterium. Classification (GTDB taxonomy): domain Bacteria; phylum Planctomycetota; class UBA1135; order UBA1135; genus JAJFFA01. The sequence goes on along the minus strand of JAJFFA010000609.1, from coordinate 2,165 downwards.
GCGCGAGTACGTCCTGTCCACGGACGGCTTCCTCAACCCCGGCAAGCTACGCGCGATCTTCGACTCCTTCGACGGCATCGCGGTCGGTGGGCACACGCACCACCCGGGCATGCACGACCAGGACCTGCGCTTCACGGGGCTCGATGGGCGCGACACCCTGACCCTGCCGTTGCCGGAGGACGAGAAGTTCTTCATCAACGTCGGGTCGACGGGACAGCCGCGGGACGGGGACAAGCGCGCCTGCTACGCCGTGATCGAGGACGACAGCGTCACCTGGCACCGCGTGCCCTACGAGTACAAGATCACCCAGGAGAAGATCCTGAGCACCGGCGTCCTGTCCGAGATCCTCGCCCGCCGCCTGGCCCTGGGCAAGTAGGGTTACTTGCCGAAGCTCAGGGTGCTGCGCATCACATGGCGCAGGATCTCCGGGTTCTTGCGCAGGCGCCGCTGGCTGTAGGAGCGCCACTCCGGCCCGTAGGGGACGTAGACACGGACCTTGTGTCCCGCAGCCTTCCAGTGCTCCCACAGCCGGCGCTGGACACCCAGGAGCACCTCCAGCTCGTAGCGCTCGTGGGCCACGCCCGAGTCGGCGGCCAGGCGCAGGACGCGCGCCGCAAGGGATTCGTCGTGGGAGGCGATCCCGATCCTGGCGCCGCGGGCGAACAGGTGCCTGGCGCAGTCGACGAAGGCGTCGCGGATCTCCTGCTTCCCGGTGTGCGCGATGCGCTCCGGCTCGAGGTAGATGCCCTTGACCAGGCGCACGTCGAGGTTGCCGTCGGGGAGCGCTTCGATGTCCTCGAGGGTGCGGAAGAGCCGGGACTGCAGCACGATGCCGACGTGCTCGTGGCGCTCGGACAGGCGCGCGAAGAGGGCCAGGGTCGCGTCGGTGGTGGTGTGGTCCTCCATCTCGACGCGCAGGGTCTGCCCCAGGGGCCCGACGTGGTCCAGGAGTCCGTCGTAGAGCTCGAAGGCCAGCTCGGGCGAGAGCCTGAGACCCAGGTGCGTGGGTTTGATCGAGACGTAGCAGTCGAGCCCGAGCTCGGCGATGCGCGTGGCGCCGGTCGCGTAGGCCGCGGCGGCGGCGCGCGCCGCGCGCTCGTCCCCCACGTCCTCGCCGAGGATGTCCAGGATTCCCGCGTAGCCCTCGCTGGCCAGGGCCTCGAGGCGGGCCAGGGCCTCCTCGAGGGTTTCCCCCGCGATATAGGGCGCGGACAGCCGGCGCATGATCGGACGCGGTACGAGGGGCAGGCAGCCCAGGACGAGTCGGTCGAGGATTCCCATCGGCGCCGGGGATTCTAGGCTCGCGGCTCGCCGAGGGCACCTATCCTGCGCCCATGGTTGTCGACTCCGCAGCGACCCGGGTGGTGCTGGTGACGGCCCCCGACGCCGAGGTGGGCCGCAGCATCGCCTGCGCCCTGGTCGAGGAACGCCTCGCGGCCTGTGTCAACCTGATCCCGGGCGTGCTCAGCGTCTACCGCTGGGAGGGCGCGCTGACCCAGGACGAGGAGCTCCTGCTGGTGATCAAGACCAGCGCCGCGCGGCTCCCGGACCTCGAGCGGCGCCTGGCCGCGCTCCACCCCTACGACGTGCCCGAGTGCGTGACCCTGGCCCCCGAGCGGGTCGAGGCGCGCTACGCGGCCTGGCTCCTGGCGGCGGTTGACGAGGCTTGAGCTCCCCGGCGGACGCCCGCGAGCCCCTTGGCGATGGAGAGCGTGGGGCCCCCCTGGCCCGCCGCTCGGGTCTGCTCCTGGGCCTGGCCCTGTTCTTCGGTCTGCTCTTCATTCCGGGCCTGCCCCTCGACGCGGCCCAGCGGCGCGTGGCCGCGACCACGGCCTTGACCGCCTCGCTCTGGATCACCGTGGCCATCCCGGTGGGTGCGGCCTCGCTGCTGCCCGCGGCGCTCTTCCCGATCCTGGGCGTGATGCCCGCCTCACAGGTCGCGCCGACCTACATGCGCGACCTGGTGATGCTCTTCATCGGGGCCTTCATCATCGCCCTGGGGCTCGAGCGCTGGGGCGTCCACCGGCGCATGGCTCTGGCCATCCTGTCGCGCGTCGGGTCGTCGCCGCGGCGCCTGGTGCTGGGCTTCATGCTGGCCTCGGCGTTCCTGTCGATGTGGATCAACAACACGGCGACCACGCTCCTGATGTTGCCCATCGCCATGG
>JAJFFA010000608.1 GCA_021776885.1 Planctomycetota bacterium | reverse complement strand
TCGAGCTGGCGGTAGCCCGCCGTCGATGCGGCGGCCGCGCTGCGGTGGCCCTCGAGCACCTGGATCCCCAGCCCCCCGGTGCCGCCCTGTTCCTTGATGTACCAGGGGTGCGCCCAGCCCATCACCCCCGCCTTGATGTTGCCCCCGTCCCCGACCCCCGCGGCCAGGAGGCGCGCCAGGTGCTCGTACTCCTCGTTGAGCTCGCCGCGCAGGGCCGTGCGCCCGCCGTAGGTGGTCCCCGCGTCGTAGCGCGAGAGGCGACCGAGCAGGCTCTTCTGCGGGAAGTAGTGCGGGGTCTCGGCCGCGAACCACGACCAGAGATCGGGCCCCTCGGTGACGAAGGCCAGTCCGTCGTGGAAGGGGTCGCCGAGAGCGCGCGGGGAGCGCGCGCGCGCCGCACCGGGCGCGGACTCCAGCTCGGCGCCCGTCCCCGGCGCGCTCGTCCCGGGAGGCATCAGGACCACGCGCCGCTCGAAGAACGCCTGGGGCCCCATCATGTGCAGGGCTCCGTCCGCGTAGGGCCGCACCAGGGGCAGGACGGTCTCGCCTTCCCGGGCCCGCTCGCGTCCGAGGAACGGATCCTCGTAGAGCGCCTGCGCGCTCCAGCCGGGGGGCAGCACCAGCTCGATGCTGTCCCAGTAGACGATGCCCGAGCAGCGCTCGAGGCCGTCCGATTCCTGCGCACCGGAGGGCGCGCCGTCGCCCGCGCCGGCCGAGGCCCCGTTGTTGATGCGCAGCTCGAGGGAGACGCGCCCGTCGCCGGCCCACTCGGTCAGGTACGCGTGCACGCCCATCAGGTGCACCAGGGGTCGCGTGCCGCGCTTGCGCTGCACCGGGACCAGGGTCGCGTAGTGCCGGCGCTGGCGGGCGGCGGGCCCGCTCTTGAGGACGCGCGCGCTGCCGAACCCCGGGTGCTCCGCGCTGCCGCGCAGGTCGACCTCGTAGGTGTTGCCGTAGACGTCCCGGGTGCGCAGCACGAAGGCGCCCGCGTCGGGGTCGTCGAGGAGCGCGCGCACCGCCGCCGGGACCTCGGGCTGCGTGGCCAGGGGCCGCGGATCGATGCGGTGCACGTCGAAGATGCCGGAGCGCTTGCCCTCGCCCTGGGCCGCGGGGATCCGGGCCAGGAGCTCGACCACGTCCGCCTGCCCGGAGGCGGCCCGCGCCACCACGGCGACCTGGGCCGCTACGAGCTCCCCCCCGGGCAGGCCGATGGCGAAGGGCGTCAGGCCCTCGGCCTCGTGCTGGCGCGTGTAGGTCCCGGGCGGGATGGGCACGCTGCCGTGCAGCACGAAGGCCTGACCCGGGGCGCGGGACAGCTCGAGCCGGGCGACGAGGGGCGCGTCGGCGCGCGCCGGCGGCGTGTCCGGGGCGGGGGTGACGTCGGCCGCGGCCCCCAAATTGATCGGGTCGATCGGGTCGATCCGGGCCTCGACCTCGGGCTCGCTCGGCGGCGCGAGCGCCGGAGGAAAGCGCAGGTCCTCCGGCTCCCGCACCCGGGGCTCGCTGGCCGCGGGCGGGGCAGCGGGGACGACCGGGTCCGGCTCGCGGGCGGGACGCCCCGCACCAGGAGCCTCGCTCGTCCCGTCCTGCGCGGCGACGGCGAAGGGGTCCGCGGGCGCGGGATCGCGAAAGCGCTCGGGCACGCCGCGCCCGGGGCGCCTGGGCGGAGCATCGGCACAGGCGCCGGACAGGACCAGGGCCGCGCAGAGCGCCGCGAAGAGGGCGGGTAGGGTCGTTCCGGGGGAGGGTTGCACTCGTCTAGGATACGCGGCCCCATGCCCGCGCGAAGTCACCCAGTCTCGAACCGCCCGCCCCGATGAAGTTGCGCTCGAACCTGCGCGACGCCGGGATCGGCCTGGCGCTGACCCTGGGCCTGTTGCTCCTGGCCGAGGGGGTGTGCTGGGCCCTGGGGGTGCCCCTCGAGTCCGGGGCGGACCTCTCCCGCGGCTTCGACGCCGCCGTGAGCTACCTCGAACCGCACGCGGAGCTCGAGGGCGGCTGGCGCACACGCCTGCGCGGCGGCGGCAGGAACGAGCGCGACATCCCGGCCAAGGGCGCGGCCACCCGCGTCCTGCTCTTCGGCGGCTCGAACACGGAGAACCTGTCCGCGGGCTACCTCGAGGGCGTGCTGGACGCGGCGGGCGAGGGCGACTTCGAGGTCATCAACCTGGGCCGCTCGGGCTACGGCACCGCGCGCGTCTCGATCCTCTTCCGCGAGGCCCTCGAGCGCCTCGAGCCCGATGTCGTCGTGATCTACGCCGGGCACAACGAGTTCGTCGAGCGCTCGTTCCGCATGGATGTCGAAGAGGCCCTGGACGAGCCGGCCGGGGGGGCCCTGCGCGCCCTGGCCCAGCGCTCGCGCGCCGTGGCCTGCTTCGCCCGCTGGCTCGAGCCGCCCGCGGACCTGACCGGCGATGACGCAGCCGGCGACGACGCGGCCGGTCGGGTCGAGGAGCCTGTCGAGGAGCGCGACGAGGCGCGCTGGCGCGCCGAGTACGGCAAGTTCCAGAACCTGACCTACGCCCAGACCCTGGCCGTGTACGAGGACTACGCGGACAACCTGCGGCGCATGTGCAGCGCAGCACGGGAGCGCGACGTGACGGTCGTGCTCAGCAGCGTGGTCCACAATCGCATGGCGGCGCCCTTCGTGTCGGGCTGCTCCGCCGAGCTGAGCGCGGAGCAGGTCGAGCACTTCGAGGCCGAGCTGAAGCGCGCCCGCCGGCACCTGCCCGAGGCCTTCGCCGGACTCCTGCCGCGCTCCGAGCGCGAGCGCGTCCACGGCTGGGATTGGCGCGGGGGCTCGAAGCGCCGCGGTCCCGTGCTGACGGCCGGCCCCGAGGCGCGTCCACGGGGCTT
>JAJFFA010000607.1 GCA_021776885.1 Planctomycetota bacterium | reverse complement strand
TGCGCGAAGAAACGCTCGAGGCGCCCCCCCGCCGTGAGCAGCTTCTTGATGATCTCCGATGTGCGGTTGGTCCAGCCCAGGATCACGAAGTGGTTCTCCATCGCGATGGGCGTCAGGCCACTCTCGAGCGCCCGAATCGTGCGCGCCAACCACTGGGTCATGATGGCGATGAGTGATCCCATGAAGAGCACATAGCCAAGGACCGTCACGATCGTGGAGACGACGCGCAGGGCAGCGCCCTCGTCGTCCCCGAGGTAGCCCGGGTCCGTGAGCCGCAGGAACGACCACCAGACGGCGGCCGGCAAGCTCTCGAAGCCGGGAGTCAGGGCCCACGCAGCGACTCCGCCCAGGACAGCGACGCCTGCCACGAGGCCCGCCATCAAGAGCAGCTGGTGGAGGACTCCCCGTTGAACCCATCTCTCCAGGAGGAACTGGGGGCGCCGAAGGATTCCGTGTGTTGACGGGCTCATTCGGCCGGCTCAAAGAGTCGGGGCGGCGGGAGCCTTGGTGTGGATGCGAAGCCTGGTCACGCGGGACGCGGAGACCTCGAGGACCTCGATCGAGGCGCCCTCGACCTCGAGCCTGTCCCCCACGCTGGCCAGCCGGCCGAGGCTGGCGGTGACCAAGCCGGAGAGCGTGTCCACCTCGCCGTCGGGGAGCGAGAGGGTCGTGTGCTTGTTGACGTCCGCGATGGAGGCTCCGCCGGACGCAGCGAAGGTCCCGCTGCCCTCGGCGACGACTCTGGGCTGCTCCAGATCGAACTCGTCCTCGACCGGCCCCACGATCTGCTCCAGGACGTTCTCCAGGGTGACGACGCCGATCACGTTGCCGAACTCATCCACGACGAAGGCGAAGTGCTGCCGGACGGCCTGGAACTGCCGCAGGAGGCGGCTGATCTGCATGGTCTCGGGAACCCGCTGGGGCGGGCGAGCGAGCGCACGCAGATCGACACCCTCGGGGCTCTCGAGTCCCGCAAGGTCCTTGATGTGCACGACCCCGACGACGTCGTCGAGCGACGACTCGCAGAGGGGGTAGCGCGTGTGCTTGGACCTGCGCATCATGTCGAGGCACGCTCTCACCGGCTGCCCGACGGTGAAGAACTCGACCTCATGGCGGGGAACCATGATGCGCCGGCAGATCGTGTCGTCGAACTCGAAGACGGCGTTCAACAGACGGTGCTCTGTTCTCGTCAGCTCACCCGCACCACGCGCCTGAGCCAGGAGCGCACGGATCTCGTCCTCGGTATGCGGGCTCTCGTGGCCTGTCTGCTCCACGACCCCCCAGCGCTTCAGAATGGCCGTGGTCGTCCAGTTCAGCGCCCCCAGGAATGGATAGGCCAGGGCATAGAAGGCCCTCATGAGCGGAGCACATCGAAGGGCGAGTTGCTCCGGCCTGCGGATGGCGAAGATCTTCGGCACCTGCTCTCCGATGACCAGGTGGACAGCGGTGATCGCCGAGAAGGCCAGCACGAACGCGACCGCGTGCAGGATCGCCTCCGATTCAGTGACCCGACGGATCAGCGGCTCGACAAGGCTCGCGAAAGCGGGCTCGCCGACCCACCCGAGGGCCAGGGAGGCCATCGTGATGCCGAGCTGACAGGCCGCGAGGGTTCCATCCAGGCGCTGCTGCAACCAATGCGCCGTCCTGGCGAACCGACGCCCCTCCTACACGAGCTCTTCCACCCGATGCGGTCGCATCTTGATGAAGGCGAACTCCGCAGCGACGAAGAACCCGTTCACGAGAACGAGGGCGAGGGCGACAAGGACGTTGATGAGATCGGAGAGCATGGTTTTCGGTTCCGTTGGTTTCGGAACGCCTCGTGACTCTCGGAGGAGTCGGCTGATGAGGGACGCGCCAAGCCCGCCGAATGAAGTCGCATTCGGGTCGAGGCCAGCGCCTCGACACTGTCGTGTGCGTGATGAGAACCGCTGGGCGGGGCCAAGTCCAGGCAAACCGGGCGCGCATTGACGTAAAAACCGGACTCCAGATGCAACCCGACGCTAGTATGCGCCACGACGAGATTCGGCCGCCCACCCCGTGTCGTCGCCCCCATGCTGCTCCGAACTCTCCTCTGCATCCCAGGCTCCCCTCACCAGGAACTGTGCCGAGAGGTGCTCGAGAGCCGGACTCTGATCGCAGTCGCCCAGGATCCGCAGGAGCTCCGGAGCCGGCTGCGCCACGACATCTTCGACCTGGCCATCGTGAACACGGTTGCCCTTGGTGAGAGTCCGTTGAGCTCTGTTCGGGCGCTGACCGCGATCGCCGGCGGGCCCGATGTGGTGCTGATCACCCAGGGCGACGAGTCGAGCACGAACGCCTTCGTCGCAGCGGGCTGCCGGGCAGTCCTGAGCGACAGGGGTGTGGACGACGACCTGATGGCTGCGCTCGAGGCTCTCGTTCTTCGCGCTCGATCCGAGCGCGTTCGTCGAGCAGTTGTCGACGGGAGGGTCGATCGCCGTCTCGACGCCATGGGCACCCGCAGCCTTGCGATCCGTCGCTTCCAGGACGCCGCACAGCGGATCGCCGCGTCCGAC
>JAJFFA010000606.1 GCA_021776885.1 Planctomycetota bacterium | reverse complement strand
AGGGCGCGCCGCGCGAGGACGAAGGCGACGGGCAGGGAGACCAGGGCCCCCGCCCCCAGGACCAGGGCCTGCAGCACGCGCCGGTGCTCGTAGAGTGCGGCCGAGCCACCGACGTGCAGGGCGCAGGTCTTGACGAGCTCGTCCAGGTCGAGCTGCAGGTTGAGGGCCAGGAGTCCGAAGGCCAGGGACAGGGCGCCGAAGGGCGCGCTGCCGGCGTCCCGCGCGCGGAGTCTGCGGCGCGCGCCGCGGCAGGCCCAGGCCGCCGCGGCGAAGCAGAGGGTCAGGGCCCAGTGCTCGGGGGAGGGGTCGACCAGGCGCGGCGTCCAGCCGCGCAGGAGCCAGTGGCCGGGGGGCCGGCCCGTCTGCACGTACTCCTGGCGGAACCCGCGCGGGGCGGCGGGGTCGACGTGGAACAGGCGGTAGCCGTAGCCGCGCTCGTCCGTCACGTGCGCCGTGCCGCCGACCGTGTAGAGCGGCGTCGGGCCGTCCTCGAACTCGCGCGTGTCGTGGGTGTGTCCGGCCAGGATGGCGTCGACGCCGTAGCGCTCGCACAGCTCCAGGAGGCGCGGTCCGAAGGAGCGCTTCGAGGACGGCGGTCGGTGCAGGGCGATGAAGGTCAGGCGGCGCTCGGCCTCGCGCGCCAGGGTCTCCTCGAGCCAGGCCCACTGCTCCGCGCCGGCCGCCGCGTCGAAGGTGTCGTCCCGCAGGGTCTCCGTGTCGAGGCAGACGAAGGCGCAGTCGGCGTGGACGAAGGCGAACCAGTCGGGCCCGCGCTCGGAGCGCCAGGCCGCGAGGCTGGAGGCGCCGACGACGTCGTGGTTCCCGGGCAGCAGCGCCAGGGGCAGGTCGAAGGCGGCGAGGGCGCGCTCGAAGAGCCAGCGTTCGCGCCAGGTGCGGTCCTGCACCAGGTCGCCGACCACGAGGCCGAAGGCCGGCGCCGGCTGCTCCAGGGCGGCAGCCAGCTGGCGGAAGCGGCGCGCGCCCTGGAAGGCGCCGTCGCCGTAGCCGATCTGCGGGTCGCCGATGTGGGCGAAGCTGAAGCGCGCGTCCGGCGCCTGCGGGCTGGGCGGGGCGCTGGCGTGCCAGGCTCCCGCTTGCAGCAGCGCGCAGAGGGTGATCGAGAGCAGGGTCATGGTTGGGTCAGGAAGCGCAGGACGTACTCGAGGCGCTCCTCGACGTCGCCCTCGCCCGGGACGCGCAGCACCTGCCCGCGCCGGGCAAAGCGTCCGAGCACGCCCTCGATCAAGCCCTGGAAGCGGAACTGGATCCAGGGGTTGGTCGAGCGCACGCCGTCCTCCGCGAGGGGGATCGCGCCCCACGGAAGCAGCAACACGCGGTCGTAGCGCGCGCCCTCGCGCACCATGGCGCGCATCCACTCGTCGCTGGCGCCGCGCTCGAAGTGCAGGTCGTAGTGCAGCCAGAAGGCGGCGTAGTCGTAGCTCGATCGATCCGCGATGAAGCCTTCCGCGGCGGCATCCTCGGCCGCGCGCTGCTCGTCCCACAGCTCGCGCATCAGCTCGCGGCGTTGCTGCAGGTCGAGCTCGTGGACGGAGAGGCCGGACTCGATGCGGGCGCGCATGCCCTCCTCGACGAAGGGCAGCCCGGTATGTTCGGACAGGGCGCGCCCCAGGCTGGTCTTGCCCGTGCCCGCCGAGCCCGAGAGGGCGACGCGCAGGCTCACGACGGCACCTCGCTGCCCTCGAACAGCCAGGGGCGCTCGCCGAAGGCGACCAGCACGGGGCCGGGCTCCGACCACAGGATGGCCGTGTGCGAGGCGACGGCGGGGGCCAGGCGCAGGGCCTGGGACGAGGGCATCCCGAACAGGTGGCACAGGGTGGCGCGGATGAAACCGATGTGGCTCACGGCAACGACGCGCTGGCCGCGCGACTGGGCCAGCAGCGCTCGCCACCAGACGGCGGCGCGCGCCACGAGGTCGTCGAAGGACTCGCCCTCGGGCGGCCGCGTCGCGGCGTAGTTGTCCCAGTAGGCGGTGACCCGCGCCCCGTCCTCCTCGGTGATGTCCTTCCAGGTGCGCCCCTCCCAGCGGCCCATGCTCTGCTCGCGCAGCTCGGGCGAGGTCTCGAGGGGCAGGGCCAGCTCCCCGGCAAGGAGCTCTCCCAGGTGAGCGCAGCGCGTCAGATCGCTGGTCACGAGCCGCTGGGGCGCGGCCTCGCAGCGCGCGAACCAGCGCGCCAGGCGTCGGCTCTGCTCGCGCCCCAGCTCCGAGAGGGCCACGTCGAGCTGCCCGCGGGCGCGGCGCTCGTCGAAGGCCTCGACGTCGCCGTGGCGCAGGAGGTGCAGAACGGTCACCTCCGACTCGGGCATGATGCCGCGCGTCGCTGAGTCGAAGAGGGTTCCTGCGGCCTGTCCTGTGCTGCGGCTCATGCTCAGCGAGCTAGAATCGAGTGCTTGAGCGCCCCGATCAAGCTCCTCGCGGCCAACCTGGCCCTTTCCCTGCTCTCGTGTCCGGGCGCCGCGCCGTCGCAGCCGGCTCCCGCGCCCTGGGAGGGCAGCGGCTACGCGCCCTTGAACGTCGCGCGCGTCCGCGCCGACGGCTGGCGCACGGACTTCGAAGCGAGCGCGGTGGACCTCTCCCAGGTCTTCTCCGCCGACCTGCCGCGGGACGCGATCCCGGCCATCACGGCCCCGCGCTTCGTGCCCAGCGCGGCCGCCGACCTCGACCCCGACCAGGGCGTGGTGGTGGTCGCGCAGCGGGCCTACCCCGTGGCCGTGCTGCTGCGCCACGAGCTGGTCAACGACGAGCTCGGCGGCGTGCCGATCGCCGTGACCTACTGCTCCCTGTGCGACTCGGCCCTGGTCTACGAGCGCCGGGTCGGGGGGGCTGCCCTCGAGTTCGGTGTCAGCGGCTTCCTGCGCCGCGGCAACGCCCTGCTCTACGACCGCGCCACGGACAGTCTGTGGCAGCAGCTCACGGGTGAGGCCCTGGTGGGGGATCACGCGGGCGCGCGTCTCAAGCGCGTACCCGCCTCCGTCGTGCCCTTCGCCGCCTTCGCCGAGTCGATCCCGGAGGGCGAGGTGCTCGCCTTTCCCGCAGGCTTCTCGGCGCGCGTGCGCACACCCGCCGCCGGGTACGACACGACCGACGCCGCACCGACGCACCTCTTCGGGCCCGTGGACGCGCGCTTTCCGGCCATGCAACCCGTCCTGGGCCTGGACGAAGGCGGAGTGTGCCGCGCGATCCCCCTGGTCGGGCCGAAAGCTACGCCGCTCTTCGCGAGTGGCGAGCGCGTCGTGCTCGACGACGGTCGCACGCGTTCGCCCTTCGGCACCCCCGGCCGCAGGGGCTCGGCGGCCCTGTTCGACCCGCGCCTCGACGAGCGCGTCCTGCACTTCGAGCGCGACGGCGAGCACTGGAGCGACCGCGAGACGGGCTCGACCTGGAGCTCCCTGGGGGTCGCGCTGCGCGGCCCCCTGGCGGGGCGCCGGCTGACGCCCCTGGCCGGCATCCCGAGCCTGTGGCACGCCCTGGCCGCCCACGCCGAGGTGGCGGACTAGTCCCGGACTAGAAGGCCTCGTCGAACACCACGTCGCCCGTGACGGCGACCTGGTAGGCGCTGACCCGGCGCTCGAAGAAGTTCGACAGCTCCTGCACGTCCTGCAGGTCCATGAAGGAGAAGGGGTTCTTCGAGCCGAAGCGCGGGGGCAGGCCGAGGTTCGCGAGGCGCTGGTCCGCGACGAACTCCAGGTAGGTACGCATGTCGCGCGTCGAGAGGCCGGGGACGCCGCCGCCCAGGAGGTCCTCGGCGAACTGGGTCTCGCACTCCACGGCCTCCTCAAGCATCGTGACGATGTCCGCGTGCAGGGCGTCGTCGAACAGCTCCGGCTCCTCGCGCCGCGCGGTCTCGACCACCTCGAGGGCGAAGGCCATGTGGCAGGACTCGTCGCGGAAGACCCAGTTGGTGCCCGCCGCCAGACCGTTGAGCAGGCCCTTCGAGCGCAGGAAGTAGACGTAGGCGAAGGCCGCGAAGAAGAACAGGCCCTCGATGCAGCAGGCGAAGCAGATCAGGTTGAGCAGGAACTTGCGCCGGTCCGTCGCGCTCTCGAGGCTGGCGACGGAGTCGACGCTGTCCATCCACTTGAAGCAGAACTGCGCCTTGCGCTGGATCGAGGGGATGTTCTGCACCGCCGCGAAGGCCGCCTCGCGCTCCCCGGTGTCGGGGATGTAGGTGTCGATCAGCGTCAGGTAGAACTGGACGTGCAGCGCCTCTTCGTAGAGCTGGCGCGACAGGTACATGCGCGCCTCGGGCGAGTTGATGTGCTTGTAGAGCGACAGCACCAGGTTGTTCGAGACGATCGAGTCCCCCGTCGCGAAGAAGGCCACCAGGCGGTTCACCAGGTGCCGCTCCGCGGGCAGCAGCCGGCGCTCGAGGTCGACCGTGTCGGTCGAGAAGTCGACCTCCTCGACGGTCCACGTGTTGCGGATCGCGTTCCGGTACATCTCGTAGAAGACCGGATACTTCATCGGCCGCAGGGTCAGGTCGAAGCCGGGGTCGAGGATCATATTGCGGGGTGCTCTCTGGGACCGGGAGGGCAGGGGCGGCGCAGGCCTACTGGCAGGCGTCGCACGACTCGGGATTCTCGAGGGAGCAAGCCACGGCGTCGGCGCCTTCGCGTGCATCGAGTCCCTCGCTCGTGTCGGCGCCGATCGCGTCCGTCTGGCGGATGCGCGTGGCCGGGCGCGAGCGCAGGTAGTACGTCGTCTTGAGCCCCGACTTCCAGGCGTAGGCGTACATCGAGCTGAGCTTGCCGATGGTCGGAGCGGCCAGGAACAAGTTCAGGCTCTGGCTCTGGTCGATCCAGGGACCGCGCGCCGCGGCCAGGTCGATCAGTGCGCGCTGGGGCAGCTCCCAGGCCGTGCGGTACAGGCGCCGCACGTCCTCGGGGATCTCCTCGATGGCCTGGATCGAGCCCTCGTCGCGCTTGATCCGGGCACGCATCGACTCGGTCCACAGGCCCAGGCGCTTCAGGTCGTCGACCAGGTACTGGTTGATCTGCATGAAGTCGCCCGAGAGGGTCTCGCGCTTGAACAGGTTCGAGACCTGGGGCTCGATGCACTCGTAGCAGCCGGCGATGCTGGCGATGGTCGCCGTGGGAGCGATGGCGACCAGCAGCGAGTTGCGCAGGCCGTGGGCGGCGATGCGCGCCTTGAGCTCGTCCCAGCGCGCGCTGTCGGCGGGGGCGACGTTCCAGAGGTCGTGCTGCAGATCGCCCGCGGCGGCGCGGGTCTCGGGGAAGGCGGCGTGGGGGCCGGACTTCTGCGCCAGCTTGCAGGAGGTGTTCAGGGCGTGGAAGTAGATCTCCTCGGCGATCTTCGCGCTGAGGGCCTTGGCTTCGGGCGAGTCGAAGTCGAGGCGCAGTTTGAAGAAGACATCGGCCAGCCCCATGGCACCCAGGCCGACCGGGCGCCAGCGCGCGTTCGAGCCCGAGGCCTCGTCGGTGGGGTAGTAGTTGATGTCGATCACACGATCGAGGAATGGCACCACGTGGCGCACGACCTCGCCGAGCTTGATGAAGTTGACGGCGGTGACGCCTTCGGAGGTCTCGACGAACTCACCGAGGTTGACCGAGCCGAGGTTGCAGACGGCGGTTTCGCTCTGGCTGGTGACCTCGAGGATCTCGGTGCACAGGTTGGAGAGGTGCACGACACGGTCACGGTCGTTCTTGTTTTCGCCGGTTGTGCCGGGGCCGGTCTGGTTGCACTTCATGTTGGACGGATCCTTGAAGGTCATCCAACCGTTGCCGGTCTCGGCCAACGACTTCATCATGCGCTGGTAGAGCTGACGAGCCGGGACC
>JAJFFA010000605.1 GCA_021776885.1 Planctomycetota bacterium | reverse complement strand
GCTCCTACCGGGTGGCGCAAGCGCGCTGCTGTCGGATGTCCCCGGCTGCTACAGCCTCTCGGCGCGCAGCGAGGAGGAGCGCCTGGCCCTGGCCGCCATCGCCGGCCTGCCGCCCGAGGAGCCGCCCGACCTGGTGGTCCTCGTCGCCGACGCGACCCAGCTCTCGCGCAACCTGTACCTGGCGTTGCAGACGATCGAGACCGGCGTGCCCATCGTCGTCGCCCTGAACATGGTCGATCGCCTGGAGAAGAGCGGCCTGGTGGTCCAGACCGAGCGCCTGGCCGAGGAGCTCGGCGTTCCCGTCGTCGCCGTCTCCGCCTCGCGCGGCAGCGGCCTCGACGACCTGAAGCGCAGCATCGAAGCCACCCTGGCCAACCCCGCGCTGGGGCGCAGCACCTGGCGCTGGACCCCCGGTGGCGACGCCCTGCGCGCCGATATCCAGGCGGTCGCCCAGGCCCTGCCCAGCCAGTGGCTGGGCGCGGCCTCTGACCCGCGCACGGACTCGGGCGAGGCCGAGCCCCTGGGCCGGCGTGAAGCCCTGGCCCTCTGGGCGCTCCTGTCCATCGACACCCACGACGAGCTGAGCGGCGTCCCGGACGAGCTGCGGCGCGTGGCCCTCGAGCGCCAGCGTGGCGCCGAAGCCGCCGGCCGCGAGCTCGATGCCGAGGTCATCCAGGGCCGCTACGCCTGGATCGACGAGCGCCTGCCGCGCTTCCTCGAGGCACGCCCGACGGGCAAGACGACGACCGAGCGCGTCGACGCGCTCCTGCTGCACCCCGCCCTGGGCTTCGTCCTGTTCCTGTTCGCCATGGGCGTCGTCTTCCAGTCCCTGTTCACCTGGGCGGACCCCGCGATCGGGGCTATCGAGGGCCTGGTCGACGTCTGCGCCCAGGCCGTCGGCGGCTTTCTGCCCGAGGGGCTCTTCCGCGACTTCGTGATCGAGGGCCTGTTCGCCGGCGTGGGCAGCGTGATCGTCTTCCTGCCCCAGATCCTGCTCCTGTTCCTGTTCCTCGGGCTGATGGAGGACACGGGCTACATGGCGCGCGTGGCGTTCTTGATGGACCGCCTGATGAAGGCCCTCGGTCTGCACGGCCGCGCCTTCGTACCCATGCTCTCCGGCTTCGCCTGCGCCATCCCCGCGGTGCTCGCCACGCGCACGATGGAGCGCCGCCGCGATCGCATGCTGACCATGATGGTCGTGCCGCTGATGACCTGCTCGGCGCGCCTGCCCGTCTACACCCTGGTGATCGCGGCCCTCTTCCCACCCCGCGCCAGCGGCCTGCCCGTGCAGGGCCTGCTGATGGTCGGCATGTACGTCTTCAGCACGCTGGTCGCCCTGGTCTGCGCCGCCGTCCTCGGGCGCACCCTGTTCAAGGGTCCGAAGGTACCCCTGATCCTCGAGCTGCCGCCCTACCGCCTGCCGCACCTGCCCTCGGTCCTGCGCCAGATGTGGCTCAAGGCGCGCGTCTTCCTGACGGAAGCCGGCGGCGTGATCTTCGTCTGCACCATCGTGCTCTGGGCCCTGCTCGCCTTTCCGCGCGAGCCCGAGCTGTCGGTCGACTACGGCTCCCAGCGCGAGGCGGCCACGGCCCTCGACTCCGACGTCGAACGTGCCGAGCGATTGGCCGCCATCGATGCCGAGGAGCGCGGCGAGCGCCTGCGCGCCAGCTACGGCGGGCGACTCGGGCGCGCCATCGAGCCCAGCATCGCGCCCCTCGGCTTCGACTGGAAGATCGGCGTCGGCCTGATCGGCGCCTTCGCCGCGCGCGAGGTCTTCGTCAGCACCATGGGCATCGTCTACGGCGTGGGCGAAGCGGTGGACGAGGAGTCGGTCTCCCTGCGCCAGCGGATCCAGGAGGAACGCCACGCGGACGGGAGGGCGGTCTACACGCCCCTCGTCGGCCTCTCGTTGATGATCTTCTTCGCCCTCGCCTGCCAGTGCATGAGCACCCTGGCCGTCGTCAAGCGCGAGACCCGCAGCTGGACCTGGCCGCTCTTCCTGTTCGTCTACATGACCGTCCTGGCCTGGGCCGCCTCCTTCGCCGTGTACCAGGGCGGGCGGCTCCTGGGCTACGGCTGAGCCCGGCGCCCCCAAGCACCGGCGCGCAGCCCCCGGCGCTCCCATGAGCCCGGCGTAAAACCCCGGCCTGGGCTGTCACTCCGGCGCCCGGCGCCGTACGGGCATGGAGCCTGCTATTCTGCGAACGCCATGAGCCCTCAACGCGCCCTGATCCTCCTCCTCGCCCTCCTCTCGACGCTCGTCTCGAGCGCCGGCCCGGCCCACGCAGGGCCGCAGTTCGGCGCCCAGCACGCCCACGCCAAGCTGTTCACGCGAGTCGAGGACGGCCGCCTGCGCGCCGCGATCGAGATCCGGATCGACAAGGGCTGGCACCTCTACCACGAGGAGCTGGGCGATCCGAACGCGATCGGCAAGCCGACCACCGTCGAGCTGAGCGGCGACGGCATCGAGTGGAGCTCGGTGCGCTTCCCCGAGCCCCACAAGGCCGACCAGGTCGGGCTCGACTCCTGGATCTACCAGCACGAGGGCACGATCGTGCTCTACGCCAGCGGTCGCCTCGCGGCCGGCGCGGAGGGTGCCGACGCCGCGGCGTCCCTCGATGGACTGACCTGCGAGGACGCGGGGACGTGCGTGCCGTACGGCGAGGACATCAGCGCCTCCGGCAGCGGACCCGACGCCGTGTTCGCGGACTTCCCCGATGACCTCGAGTCCGGCGCCGGGAGCGCGGACGGACCTTCACCCGTGCCGACCCCGATCGCGGCACCCGAGGAGATCGTCGCCGAGAAGCTCGGGGGCGAGGCGAGCGCCAAGCTCTACGTGCGCGTCGACGACGGGGGTCGCGTGCGCGCTGCCCTCGAGGTCAGCGTCTCGAAGGGCTGGCACATCTACCACGACGACATGGGCGACCCGGAGCACGAGGTGATGAAGACCTCGATCGAGCTCCTGCCCAGCGCCGGCGTGCGCTGGAGCGCGCCGCGCTTCCCCAAGCCCCACGCCTTCGACTC
Source organism: Planctomycetota bacterium (assembly GCA_021776885.1). Taxonomy (GTDB): domain Bacteria; phylum Planctomycetota; class UBA1135; order UBA1135; genus JAJFFA01. The sequence goes on along the minus strand of JAJFFA010000605.1, from coordinate 3,822 downwards.
GCCCGGCGTGGGTCTGTTGCTGGGCCACGAGGGCAAGCTGGTCGTCTACGCGGCCGGCGAGCTCGAGGCCGGGGCCCCGGCCAACTTCGGCGCCTGGGTCGAGGGCAAGACCTGCTCCGATCAGCGCTGCGTTCCGTACGAGGAGACGGTGGTCGCCCGCCTCGAGGGCGGGGACGCGCTCCTCGCCGCCTTCCCCGAGGAGCTCTTCGACGACGTCCCGGCGGCCGGAGGTTCGGCGCCCCGCGAGCTGCCGCCGGAGAACGCGCACGACCCGCGCGGCACCCACGCCAGCGCTGGCTCGAGCGTCGACGCGGACGACCCGCGCTGGGCGGCCTACAGCGTGCCCGACTTCCAGCCCCAGACCGAGCCGGTCACGCGCGGCCTCTTCACCTGGCTGCTGCTGGCCTTCGTCGCGGGGATGCTCCTGAACGTGATGCCCTGCGTCCTGCCGGTGATCTCGATCAAGATCCTGTCCTTCGTGCAGCAGGCGGGTGAGGACCGGCAGCGCATCCTGGCCCTGGGCCTGGCCTTCGCCGCGGGCATCCTGGTCGTCTTCCTGGCCCTGGCGGTGCTGGCCGTGGCCGTGGGCCTCTCCTGGGGCGAGCAGTTCCAGAGCCCGACCTTCCTGGTCGCGATGATCGGGATCGTCTTCGCCTTCGCCCTCTCCCTGTTCGGCGTGTTCGAGCTGGGCGTCCCCTCCGCCGTCGGCGGCATGGCCTCCGGCCCCCCGCGCGAAGGCCTGCCCGATGCCTTCTTCAAGGGCATGCTGGCGACCGTCCTGGCCACGCCCTGCAGCGGTCCCTTCCTGGGCAGCACCCTGACCTGGACCCTGAGCCAGCCGTCGCTGGTCGTCTTCTCGATCTTCGCCTGCCTGGGCCTGGGCATGGCCCTGCCCTACGTCGTCCTGACCGCGGCCCCGGGGCTCTTGAAGGTCCTGCCCAAGCCCGGCGCCTGGATGGAGACCTTCAAGCAGGCCATGGGCTTCGTGCTGCTGGCGACGGTCGTCTACCTGATGGTCAGCCTGCGCCAGGACCTGCTCCTGTTCACCATCGCCTTCCTGGTCTTCGTCGGCTTCGGCTGCTGGTGGTGGGGTCGCTTCGCCACCTTCGATCAGTCGCTGGCCAAGCGCTGGGCCACCCTGGCCGTGGCCGTGGGCTTCGTGGCCCTCGGGGCCTACGCCTCCTTCGACACCTTCCGCGGCTTCTTCGTCGTCGAGGAAGGCGAGGAGCGTCAGGTCGCCTGGGAGGACTTCGAGCCCGAGCGTTTCGACGAGCTCCTGGCCTCGGGCCGCTCGGTCTTCGTCGACTTCACCGCCGACTGGTGCCCGAACTGCAAGTTCAACGAGAAGGTCGTCTACGAGTCGGACGAGGTCGCCGCGCTCCTGCGCGAGAAGGGCGTCGTGCCCCTGATCGCCGACATCACGAACAACAGCCCGCGCAGCGACATGCTCAAGCGCCTGCGCGACGATCTGGGCGCCCGCTCGATCCCGTTCATGGCCGTCTTCCCCGGCGACGACCCGTTCCGGCCCCACGTGCGCTGGGACATCGTGGGCAAGGACGACATGGCGTCGATCCTGCGCTCGCTGCCCGACGCCCGGGTGGCCAGCGGACGCTGAGCCGGGCGCTGGCGCCTCAGGAGCTGGCGTCGATCGGGTTGACGTGCACCAGCACCGCCCCGATCTCGCGCTCGGCCGCGCGCACGGCGGCCTCGACGCGGTGCGCGATGGTGTGTCCCTCGCGCACGGACAGGTCGCCGTCGACGCTGATCTCCATGTCGACGCGCAACGCGCTGCCCAGGGGATGGACGCGCACGCGCTGCACGCCGAGCACGCCTTCGATCGCGCAGGACGTGCTGCGGATTCGGCCACGCAGCTCGGGGTCGGGCACGCGGTCCATCAGGACGTCCAGGCCCTCGCGCGCGCTGCGCCAGCCCATCACGACGATGAAGGCACCGATCCCCGCCGTCGCCAGGGGCTCGACCCAGCCCTGTCCGATCAAGCTACCCAGGACGCCGATCACCACCAGCCCGCTCGACAGGGAGTCCGAGCGGTTGTCCCGCGCGAGGGCGCGCAGCGCGTGGCTGCCCAGCTCCTCGGCCGAGCGTGCGGTGACCCGATAGAGCCACTCGTTGGCCGCCATCGAGACCAGCGCCACCGCCAGGGCGACGGGGGCGCGCAGCCCCGCGTAGGCCGGGGCCGCCCTGGACAGGCCGTCCCACAGGACGCTCGCCCCGACCACGACCAGCAGCGCCCCGACCGAAGCCCCGGCCGCCGCCTCGGCCTTGCCGTGGCCGTAGTGGTGGTCGTCATCCGGCGGAATGGCCGCCACCCTGAAAGAGAGCCAGGCGATCGCATTGGTGACCACGTCCGCGATCGAGTGAACCCCGTCCGCCAGCAGGGCCGGCGAGCCCGAGACGAGCCCCCCACCCAGCTTGGCCAGGGCCAACCCGGAATTGACGGCCAGGCCCAGCCGATGGGCCCGCTCGCCCCGCTCCCGTCCTGCGTCTCGCTCCATGGGGGTGCCTCGGGACCCGACGACGGGCCAGCTCGGCGGCGGACAGGGTATCCTCGAAGTGTCCCGACCTCACCCGCCCTCGAGATCCCAGACCCATGCTTCGACACGCTCTGACGGTCGCCGCACTCGGCGTGCTCCCGCTGCTCTCCCTCCTTCAGGATCCTGTGGACGCTCCGAGGCCCGAGGACGGAGATCCGGATATCCAAGATCCCAGCCTGGGGTTGCCCGAGCTCGAGCCGGCGCGGGACGTCTTCGGACGGGTGACGGCGAACGGCTCGGAGGCCCTGATCAGCGGGCTGCAGGGCGGCTGGGTCCTGGTCGGCGTCGATGACCCGCTGCTGCCCCCCGACGGGCGCAGCCAGGAGGGCATGCTGCTCGTGTCGGGGAGCTACATGTCCCTCGAGATCCACATGACCTGGTACGACCAGGTCGGCGAGCCCCTCGAGGATGCGTTCCAGACCGGCGTCCACGAGTTCCAGCTCGACGGGCCCGACCGCATCAGCACCACCTCGCTGATCGGCTCCTACCTGGACGAGGACGACGCCCTCGAGTGGGAAGACCCCGGCTACACCCGCGAGTTCCAGGTCACCCTGGCCGGCGACCGCCTGATCCTGGCCCGCGACGACGGCAGCTCCCTCGAGTTTCGCCGACGCCGCTCCCAGCGCGCGCAGATCCCCAACATCTACGGCGTGCGTCCCGGCGGAACGGACATCTTCGGCAACCCGATCGAGGAGCCGACGCAGGTCGAGCCGGAGGGCGGCGGCCGCCGCTGACGCCGCTCTTCGCGGGGGCTGTGCCCGGCCTGGGCTAGTTGTTCGTCGCGCCCAGATCGATCCAGTTGCGCAGCTCGGTCAGCTGCACCGACGAGAGGTCAGCCATGACCGTCGAGAGGCACGTGACGGTCCCCTGGACCGACTGGAACAGGGCGCTGGTGTTGGCGCTGCCCGGATTGATGCGCAGGGCCGAGAGGCACGTGTTGCTGGCCACCCGCGGCACGTTGAACGTGTTCATGTGCATCAGGTTCTTGTTGGCGGTCGAGAAGGTCGAGCTGAGCATGGAGCCCGTGTGGCACGAGTCACAACCACTGAAGTTCGCGTTGTAGATCGTCGTCCAGGAGATCAGGTGGATCGCGCGTGAGGCCGGCGACGACATTCCGCCGGGGCCCAGGGCCGTGACCGTGATCGAGCGGTCCGCGCTCGCACCCGCCGCGTAGGTCTTGGTCGTGGTCGCCGAGCTGGTCGTCGCCGTGCTCCCGTCTCCGAAGCTCCACGAGAAGGAGTCGATAGGCCCGCTGTTTCCGGCGACGTTG
>JAJFFA010000604.1 GCA_021776885.1 Planctomycetota bacterium | reverse complement strand
GGGCCGACATCGGGTACCACAACCCGCGGGCCTACACGCCCCACATGGACGCCCTCGCGCAAGAGAGCGCGGTGTTCCGCCAGCACTACGTCATGCCGCAGTGCACGCCGACCCGCGTCGCCTTGATGACCGGCCGCTACCCCAGCCGCTTCGGGGGCGCCGCCCTGCAGGCCAGCAACGCGCCGGCCTTCCCGCCCGGGACGCCGACCCTGGCGTCGATGTTCCAGGACGCGGGCTACGAGACCTTCCTCTGCGGCAAGTGGCACCTCGGGTCCGACCCCGCCCACGGGCCCAACGCCTTCGGTTTCGACGCCAGCTACGGCTCCCTGGCCGGGGCCGTGGGCATGTACGACCACCGCTACCGCGAGGGCGAGTTCTGCGAGACCTGGCACCGCGACCACGGCCCGCTCCCTGATCACGAGAACGGCGTCCACGCCACGGACCTCGTCGCGCGTGAAGCGGTGCGCTTCATCGAGGGCGCACACGAGCGCCCCTTCTTCCTGTACGTCGCCTTCCACGCGGTGCACACGCCCCTCGACGAGCGCGGGCGCTTCGTGCAGCGGCCCACCCAGCGCGACCCGGAGTCTCCTGAGCGCTGGCTGAACGAGGACCAGATCGAGTGGTTTCACGACCCCGCCGGCAAGATCCAGGGCGAGCCCGATCCCGAGCGGCGCCTGTTCCTGGCCGCCCTGCAGCACCTCGACCACGCCCTGGGCCAGGTCGTCGCCGCCCTCGAGCGCCAGGGGCTGCGGGACGAGACCCTGATCCTGTTCTCGTCCGACAACGGCCCCCAGGGCAGCTGGGCCGGCAACGCCTACCCCGATGACCTCGAGCTGACGGACTTCAACCAGCCCTCGCCCCTGCGCGGCAAGAAGCTCGACGTGTGGGAGGGCGGGATCCGCGTGCCCGCCTTCGCGAACTGGCCCGGACACATCGCCGCGCAGGAGCTGCCGCAGGCGGTGCACATCGTCGACTGGCTCCCGACCCTGGCCAGCCTGATCGGCGCCGACCCGGGGACCGGGTGCGACGGCGTCGACCTGGCGGGCGCCCTGCTCGAGGCCGCGCCCCTGCCCGAGCGCGAGCTCTACTGGACCTGGAGCCGCACGATGAACCGCTGGGCCCTGCGCCACGGCGACTGGAAGGCCGTCCACTACGGCGCCGAGCCGCCCGCGGCGGCGAGCGACTGGGCCCTCTTCGACCTGGCCCAGGATCCCTACGAGGAGGGCGACCTCGCGGCCGCGCGGCCCGAGATCGCCGCGCAGCTACACCAGCGCTTCCTGGATCAGCGCGCCCGCGACCACGACGCCGCGCCCTGAGGCGCGCGCCATCAGCCGAACTGGATGCCCTGGGCCAGGGGCAGCTCGGTCGACCAGTTGACCGTGTTGGTCTGGCGGCGCATGTAGGCCTTCCAGGCGTCCGAGCCCGACTCGCGGCCGCCGCCGGTCTCCTTCTCGCCCCCGAAGGCGCCACCGATCTCGGCGCCCGAGGTGCCGATGTTGACGTTGGCGATGCCGCAGTCCGAGCCCACGGCGGAGAGGAAGCGCTCGGCGTCGCGCACGTCGGCCGTGAAGATGGCCGAGGACAGGCCCTGGGGCACCGCGTTGTGCTTGGCGATGGCGTCGTCCAGGTCCTTGACGCGGATCAGGTACAGGATCGGCGCGAAGGTCTCGTTCTGGACCGTCTCGAAGTGGTTTTCGACCTGGGCGATGGCCGGCACCACGTAGTGGCCCCCGGGCTTGCCCTCGACCTCGGTCTTGCCGCCGCCGCGCAGGACCTTGCCGCCCTCGCGCACCACGCCGGCCAGGGCTGCGTCCATGTTGTCGATGGCGACCTGGTCGATCAGCGGGCCGCAGAGGGTGTTCTCGTCCATCGGATCGCCGATGCGGATGTCGCCGTAGGCGCGCAGCAGGCGCTGCTCGAGCTCGTCCGCCACCTTCTCGTGCACCAGCACGCGGCGCGTCGTGGTGCAGCGCTGGCCCGCCGTGCCCACGGCGCCGAAGAGGACCGCCGGCAGGACCATGTCGAGGTCGGCGTCGTCCATGACCACCAGGCCGTTGTTCCCGCCGCACTCGAGGATCGTGCGGCCGAAGCGACTGGCGACCTTGCCCCCGACGTAGGCGCCGATCTTCGACGAGCCCGTGAAGGAGATCAGCGGCAGGCGCCTGTCGTCGATCATCTTCTCGGCCACCTCTTCGTTGGAGCCGATGACCAGGGTGGCCAGGGCGCCGAAGCCCTCGGCCTCGAGGATCGGGCGCACCACGTTCGTCAGGCCGATGGCGCACAGGGGCGTCTTCGGGCTGGGCTTCCAGATGCAGGCGTCGCCGCAGACGAAGGCCAGCATCGAGTTCCAGGCCCAGACGGCCATGGGGAAGTTGAAGGCGGTGATCACGCCGACCGTACCCAGCGGGTGCCACTGCTCGCGCATGGCGTGACCCGGGCGCTCGGAGGGCATCGTCAGCCCGTAGAGCTGACGCGAGAGGCCGACGGCGAAGTCGGCGATGTCGATGCACTCCTGCACTTCGCCCCAGCCCTCCTGGACGATCTTGCCCATCTCGAGGGTGATCAAGCGCCCCAGGGCTTCCTTCTTCTGGCGCATGGCGTCGCCGCAGCGGCGGACGATCTCGCCGCGCTGCGGAGCGGGCAGGGCGCGCCACCTCTCGAAGGCGGCCTGGGCCGCCGCGACACAACGGTCGTACTCGGCCGCCGTGGCCTGGGTCACCCCTGCGATGCGCTCACCGGTGGCCGGGCTGGTCGAGACCAGCTCTTCGCCGCTGCAGGAGAGCCACTCGCCGCAGTACGCGCCCGAGTTCGAGTCACCGATGCCGAGTTCCGCGAGGAAGTCCATGTGCCGTGTCCAGTGTCGTTGCGCCAGGGGCGTGCGATGGGCCTGCGAGAGACCCCGCAGCCCGGGGTGGAAACGGGACAGGGTAGCGACTGGGCCCGCGGCCGTCACTGGCCGCTGCCTTGCGCCTGCGCCGGGGGCGGCTCGCCCCACTTCCCACCCCGACGGCCTATCCTGCCTGAATGATCCACAGCCCGATCGCCCTCGCCGTCCTGCTCGCCCTCCCCTGCCCCGCCCCCCAGGAGCCTGCGGCCAGGGCCGACGCCTGGATCGATGCCCACGCCGAGCGCCTGCACCTCGTCAACCAGACGATCTGGTCGGCGGCCGAGGTCGGGCTCGAGGAGCGCGAGTCGTCGCGCACCCTGATCGAGTGGCTCGAAGAGGAGGGCTTCCGGGTCGAGCGCGGGGTCGCGGGCATGCCCACGGCCTTCATCGCGGAGCTGGGCAGCGGCGCGCCGCGCATCGGCATCCTGGCCGAGTACGACGCCCTGCCCGGCATGAGCCAGGCGGTCGCCTCCGAGCGACGCCCGCGCGAGGAGCAGGGCGCCTCGGGCGCCGGCCACGCCTGCGGCCACTCCGTCTTCGGCACGGCCTCCACCGCCGCGGCCATCGCCGCCGCCAAGGCCGCGGTGGCCGAGGGACTGGCCGGCAGCGTACGCCTCTACGGCACCCCCGCCGAGGAGACCGGCATCGGCAAGGTCTACATGGCGCGCGCGGGACTCTTCGACGACCTCGACTGCGCCCTGGCCTGGCACGCCAGCTCCAAGAACAGGGCCAACTTCGCCAGCTGCAAGGCCGTGGTCTCGGTCAAGTGGCGCTTCGCGGGCAAGGCGGCCCACGCCAGCCGCTCGCCCCACGACGGCATCAGCGCCCTGGACGCGGTCGAGCTGATGAACGCCGGGGCCAACTTCCTGCGCGAGCACCTGCGCGACGAGGCGCGCATCCACTACGTGATCACGGACGGCGGCGGCCAGCCCAACGTCGTCCCGCCCAGCGCGGAGGTCTGGTACTACCTGCGCGCCGACAGCCACGCCTACGTCGAGTTCATGCTGACGCGCCTGCGCGAGATCGCGGCCGGGGCTGCGCTGATGACCCGCGCCACGCTCAGCGAGCAGATCGACGCGGACCTCTTCGAGCTGCTGCCCAACCGCCCCCTGGCCGAGCTCCTGCAGGGCCAGCTCGAGCGCGTCGGCGTGCCCGCCTTCGACGACGCCGAGCGCGCCTTCGCCCGCGCCACCCAGGCCGACTTCGGGCGCCAGCCCGAGCGCGCCCTGGCCGACTCGATCGAGCCCCTGCCCGAGGTCCCCGAGCGCGGCCCCGCGTCCACCGACGTGGGCAACGTCTCGTGGCGCGTGCCCACCTGCGAGCTGAACGTGGCCTGCTACACCTGGGACGCGCCGGGTCACTCGTGGCAGATCGTCGCCTGCACCGGCGGCTCGATCGGCGAGAAGGGCATGCTCGTGGCGGCCAAGGCCCTGGCCGGCGCGACCCTCGAGCTGCTCAGCGACCCCGACCTGCGTGCCGCCGCACGCGCGGACTTCGAGGCCCGGCGCGAGGCGGGCGACGTGCCCTCGTCCGTGCTGGCCGAGGACGCGGTGGCGCCCACGAAGATCCGCTAGCGTGGCGGTCCGGAACCTGGTTCCGTACCGCCAGGTTCCGTACCGCCAACGCGCCGGGCGTGGTCGCGGGGCAGCTCACGGTCCGGGTCGGCGGCGTAGGCCGCGGAGCCCCCCCGCGGAACACTGAGCGACGACCAGTCCGCCCCGCGCCAGGTGCGCGCCAGGAGCACGATCTGTCCGACGTGGTAGGCGACGTGGGCCAGGGAGCGCAGGAGTGCCTGCTGCACCGTCAGGGGCTGGGCGCGGATCTTCACCTCGCGCTCGAGGTCGCCGTCCGGAGTGTCGTCGAGGCTGTCCAGGCAGTCGAAGAGCACGCCCCAGCCGCGCTCCCAGTCGGCGAGCCACGCGGCTCGCCCCTGACCGCGCTCTTCGAACTCCGCGTCGCGCTGGCGCCAGGGCTTCTCGCCGTCGCTCTCGAGGAAGTCCGTGAAGCGCGACGCGAGGTTGCCCGCCAGGTGCTGCAGCAGGATCGCGACCGAGTTCTGGGAGTCGTCCGAGCGCCGCGTGAGCTGCGCGTCGTCGAGCTGCTCCAGGGCCGCTTCGGCCAGGGCCTTGTAGCGCTCGAAC
>JAJFFA010000603.1 GCA_021776885.1 Planctomycetota bacterium | reverse complement strand
CGGCGAAGGCCACGCTGCGCGTCTGTTCGGGCTGGCGCGGGATGACCAGGCGCGTCGACGACTGGGTGCCGCGGCGGTCGGCGGGCTGGAAGAAGACGTCGAGGAAGTAGGGCTCCACGTCCACCTCGAGCTGTTCCTCGCGCCCCACTCGCTCGCCGGGGCGCGTCCAGTCGAAAGCTCTCGGCCAGACCCGCGGGAGCGCGCCGCCCGCCTTCGTCGCGGTCTCGCGCCAGAGGATGCGCTCGAAGCCGAGGAGCTCGTCTCCCTGGCCATCGAGGAGGGCCAGGGCCCGGGGCCGGCCCTCTTCCAGCTGCGCGACGAGGCGCCGACCGCGGCCGAGGTCGGCGCTCTTCTCGTCCGCGCCCCCCTGCCACTCGAAGCCGTCGGGCCAGAGCAGCAGGGCACGGCGCGCGAGGGCGCGCCCACTCAGCCGTGCGGCGGCGTCACCCTCGATGGGGACGGAGCTCCCGCCCAGCGGCTCGTGGGTGTAGGCCGCGCCGCCGAACACGTACTCGAGCCGCGGCCCGCGGGCGTCGTCGTTCGCGTCGCGCCACTCGAAGCGCACCCGCGCGGGGAAGGCGTAGTTCGTGCGCAGGGTGAGGGCGGGCTGATCCTGGCCCTCGCTCACGAAGCGGGAGCGTGTCTCCAGCCCCTCGAGCCCAGCGATCTTGGCCCGGGGAGGCGGGTTCGTCGGCGCGGCCCCCTGCGCGGACTCTTGCCAGGGCAGGGCCAAGGCGGCGACGGCCAGGGCGGCGGTGAGGAACATCCAGCCCTCTAGGGCAGCCGGGCGGCCCACTCCAGCCACTCATCGGTCTCCTTGTAGTTCGCCTTGGCCAGCTCGGCCAGGGCCCGGCGCACGCCTTGGCGCACCATCTCGTCGACCTTGTCGAGGGACGCCGCCAGGGCGCGCGCGACCTGGCCCTTCACCCGCGGCTGGGTCTCGCCCAGGTGCGCGAGGGCGTTGGCCGAGGACAGGGCGACCAGGTTGACCTTGTCGAAGAGCAACAGCTCGAGGCGGTCGAGGGACTCGGTGTCGCCCATGCGCGCCAGCAGCAGAGCGCACTGGGAGCGCACGAAGGGCTCGGGATCGAGCAGGCCCTCGCGCGCGAGCTCCAGGGCCCCCGACGTGTCCGCCCCGGCCTCCGACAGCTTGCGCAGGGCCCAGGACGCGTTGCTGCGGATGCGTGACGTCTCTCCGTCGGCGAGGGCCGAGAGGATGCCGCTCACCGGCGTGTCCGCGCGGCCCAGCATGGCCAGGCCGACCAGGGCGTTGCTGACCACGGACGCATCGGAGTCTTCGAGGGCGGCGACCAGGGGGCCCAGGGCGGCGTCCGAGTCGCCGAAGCCGAGGGCGGAAGCCGCCACCATGCGATTGAAGGGGGGGCCCGTCGCGAGCTGGGCCAGGAGGTCGTCCTCGCGCACCTTGGCGCGGTGGGAGATGTCCTCGGCCAGGAGCCGCACCTTGCGCTTGTCGGCGTCGTTCGCGGCCGACAGGGTCAGGTTGTTCCAGCCGCGGATCGCGCGGTCGAGGTCGGTCAGGAAGGTCCCGATCTCCTGGTCCCGGGTCTCCGGGTTGTAGGGCAGGAACTCCAGGGGGTCCTCGGCCTTCTGGGAGGAGGCACAACCCGCAAGGCAGAGGGCCAGGGCGAGGGCAGTCGGTCGTTTCTTCCGGGTGGCAGTCATGATTCGCGCGTGGACGCGGCTCCGGGGTGGGTCTTCCCCTGGGTCACGAGACCCCCGGTAGAACGGCCAGGCACAGCGCCCGGGCCCCTGACCAGGGGTATAAAGAATGGGGAGGGGGCGCGATCTCTCGCTCCGCCCAATCTTCTATGGCAGTCCACATTCTCGATGCGATGGCGCGGGAGGGGTTCGAGCAGGTCCTGGCCCTGCACGACCGGGCCTCCGGGCTGCGCGGTTTCCTGGGCCTGCACGATACCCGCCAGGGGCCGGCCTTCGGCGGTATCCGGCGCCTCGCGTACCGCGACGAGAAGGCGGCCCTGCTCGATTGCCTGCGGCTCTCCAAGGCGATGACAGAGAAATGCGTCTTGGCAGATTTGCCAGCAGGCGGTGGGAAACTCGTGATCATGGATCGCGAGGGTCTCGACCTCGAGCGCGCCTACCGCCACGTCGGGCGGGTCGTGGAGCAGCTCGGAGGGCGCTTCTACACCGGTCCGGACATGGGCACGGGCCAGCGCGAGCTGGGCTGGGTGGCCGCCGAGACGCGCTACGCGACCCAGCCGGGCGACGCCGGCCCCGGGCTCCTGGCGGAGTCGACGGCCGCCGGCGTGTTCGCCGGCATCCGCGCCGCCCTGGGTCAGGTCTTCGGCTCTCCGCGGGTGGCCGAGCGGACCGTGGTGGTCCAGGGTCTGGGGCAGGTGGGGGAGCGCCTGGCCGCGCTCCTGATCGAGGGTGGCGCCCACGTCTTCGGCGCCGAGGTCGACTCCGAGCGCGCCCAGCGCGTGTCCGCCGAGCTCGGAGTCGAGCTGGTGCCCCCCGGATCCGAGTTCCGGGTCCCCTGCGACGTCTTCGCCCCCTGCGCCCAGGGCGGGATCCTCCACGACCTCTCCCTCGAGGGCCTGGCCAGCCGCATCGTGGCCGGGGCCGCCAACAACGTCCTCGCGCGGGGCATCGACGGGGACCGGCTGCACGAGCGCGGGATCCTCTACGTGCCCGACGTCGTCATCTGTTCCGGGGCCGTCATCCGCGGCGCGATCTTCCACCTCGAGGGACGGCGCGAGTCCCTCGAGCGCATCGGCGAGCGCGTGGGGCGCACCTGTGAGCGCATCCTGCAGCGTGCCGCCGAGGAGGACGAGTCGCCAGCGCGGGTCGCGACCCGCGAGGCCCTGGAGCGCCTCGGGGACTCCCTCGACGCGCCGGATTCGGAGCCGACGCCGGCCGCACCCCGTTGAAGTCACCCGTTCCAGATTCTATCCCTGCTCTTGTGATTCACTTGCTCGACCTACCGCTCCTGGCCTGTGTCCTTCCCCTCGCCTTCGTGTCCGGGCCTGTTGCCGGGCCTGTTGCCGGGACAGGAGACGCGGTCGCGGGCGGCGCCGACGGTTCCACGATCAGCGCCGAAGTCGACAGCCTGCCGAACGGGCTGCACATCGAGCGGCAGCTCGGAGACCTGGCCCTGGTCATCCCGGAGGGCGAGCGCCTGGAGTTCCGCGTGACCATCGGTCTGGGCGTCCTCGGCGACCCCAGCGTCGGGCGCTTCGTGCTGAGCGCGGGCAGCGAGGAGTACTTCGCCGGCCTGCCCCTGGCGGGAACCCCCGCGGCGAAGGTGACCGAGGCGGGGACGCGCGCGCCGCGCACGGGCTGGATCAAGGGCAAGGCGGACGGCAGCGCCCTGGGCTACGTGCTCGACCACACGATCGAGGCGCGGCACCTGCCCCAGGAGTTCCCGAGCCTGGTCTACCGCGACGTTCAGGCGGGCACCGAGAACCGGCGGCGCGAGGTCAAGGTCGGCGTGCAGGAGGGGGCGCGCGCCCTGGTCTATCGCTCGGATACGCACTGCCTGGGCTGTGAGCGACGGGAACACTACGTCGAGGGTACCTGGCCCTTCGGCGACGACCACCACTGCCGCAAGTGCAAGCGCGGCGAGCACCGCGACTGGCGTGCGCCCAAGCAACGCTCGGTGCCGGACGACGCGGTGGACATGCTCAGCGCGATCCACCTCGCGCGGGCGATGATCCGCACCGGTCAGCAGACGGCAGCCTTCCCGCTGATCGACAAGGACCGCATCTGGAACCTGTCCCTGTACCGCGGTGAGCTGGCCGAGATCGAGACCAAGGCGGGCACGTTCCGCTGCCGCAGCGTCAAGATGAGCCCGACGGTGCCCCCGGGCGAGCAGCAGGACGCCAAGTTCAAGGGCCTCTTCGGGATCCACGGCAGCCTGAACATCTGGCTCGAGCACGAGACCGGCGTGCCGGTGTTGCTCGAAGGTGTCGTGCCCCTCGGCATCGACCTGGACGTGCGCCTGGAGCTGGCGGCCTTCGAGGGCACGCCCGACGGGTTCCGGACCCTCGACGCGCGGCGCTAGCGCTCGGGGCTGGGGGGGGGGTCGGGAGGACACTCCCGTACGGAGCTCCGTACCAGTCCGCGGTCCCGTACGGAGCCACGGCTCAATCTACCGGCAACGGTCCCGTACGGCCTGGCTCCGTACGGCGTGGTGTGTCAGTTCGGGGGGAAGCCGCCGGTGAGGGGGGGGGCGCCCTCGCGTAGGGGGAGCTCGACGCGGCGTGCGGGGGCTCCGGCGCTGGACGTGAGCTCGATGTCCGGCCCGGCGTACTTGCGCTTGATCAGCGCCAGGGCCAGGGGCGCGTCGAGGCGGAAGGAGTGGCCGCCGCTCAGGATC
>JAJFFA010000602.1 GCA_021776885.1 Planctomycetota bacterium | reverse complement strand
GGTGCCTGGAAACGCAGGCGAATCGGTGGATTCGGCGAGGCTTTCAGGCGCCGAGCTGGGGCAGAGGACGTCTTCCTGGCGCCGAATGACTTTCACCACGGCCTGCTAGGCTCGGCCCCGCTCGCGGGGCCCCACGGGGGCGATCCGGAGGGGTGCGAAGAAAAGACCACTTTCGAGCCCTTGTGCAGCTGCGCTTGCGGATGGAGAAGGAAGAGACGTCCCTACTCCGGAGCCCTGCCATGGCCTTGCAACGTGCGATCCTCGTCGCCGCGCTCCTCAGCGCCGCGACCGCCCCCCCGCTCCTGGCGCAGATCACGAGTGTGGATCCGTTCTCGGGCGCGCGCTCCGAGGGCTTCGAGACCCAGCCCGTCGGCGTCACCGACTGCGTGGTGGGGGGAGTCTTCCAGGGCACCGGCGTGCTCTGCACGCCCCAGAGCGTCGGCGTCAACCTCACCACTCAGTGGGACTTCCTGTGCAGCGCGAGTCCGCGCTCGGGGAGTCAGTTCTGCGGCAGCCTCGACGGCCCGCTCGAGTTCGTCTTCGACCCGCCGGTGCTGCGCTTCGGGGGCTACTTCACGACCAACGCGAACGCGGGCACGGTCACGGCCCGTCTGTTCGAGGCAGGGGGCAATGAGCTCTCCGTCGAGGCGCTCGATGTCCCGGCCGACTGCAGCTGGCGCTGGAACGGCTGGGCCTCCGCCGGGCGTCCGATCGCGCGCATCGTCCTGCGCAGCGACGTCTTCGGTGGCGCCTTCGTGCAGCTCGACGACCTCGAGCTGGACCCGCCCTCGATCGGGACGCGCTACTGCAGCGCCGGGATCAACTCGACGGGTGACTCGGCACGCATCGACGCGACGGGCAGCACCAGTATCGCGTCTGGCGACCTGGTGCTCCTGTGCGAGGCGGTTCCGCCGGGCAACACCGCCCTGTTCTTCTACGGCGCCGGTCAGGCCTCGGCACCCTTCGGGAACGGAACGCGCTGCGTGTCCTCCGGGGGCGTGGGCCTGCGCCGCTTCCCCAACCTGCGCGCCGATCCGAGCGGCCGTGTCCTGATGCAGGTCGACTACGGGACGATCCCGCAGAGCCCGACCCTGATCCAGGCGGGCTCGAGCTGGTCGTTCCAGACCCTCTTCCGCGATCCGGCGGCGGGGGGCGCGCGCTTCGACCTGAGCGATGCGCTGACCCTGTCCTTCGTGCCCTGAGCGGGCCGCGGCGTCAGACGGCCGCGGCGTGCGGCTCGCGGGTCGCGCGCACGACGCGCTCGAAGAAGGCGCGCTGCGCGGCCGGCTCAGTGGCTTCGGGGCGCCGGCCGGCCGGATAGCGCTCGGCGCCTAGCAGGGCGAGGTAGGCCTCGTCGTCGCGGTCGAGCTCCAGGATGCGCTCGATCAGGGCCTCCTCACTGCTGAAGTCGGCCCGGTCCAGGAAGCAGCCCGGATCGAAGTCGAGCTGGACCGTCGGGTCGCCGCTGTAGATCGGGACGCAGGCGCTCAGGAGCGCGTCGGGCAGCTTCTCGGTGGTGTAGCCCACCGCGCTCTCGTTCTCGAAGGCGATCGCGAACTTGCACTCGCGGTAGAGCGCGTACTTGCCGACGCGGTCGACGTTCCCGCCCGTGTTGTTGAGCGAGGGGCCGGCGCAGACGACCTCGGCATGGCGCTGGAGCGCGCGCACGAAGCGCTCGCGGGAGGGGACCCGGTTCCCCTGCACGTAGGCACAGAAGCGCGTCTTCCCGGCCAGGATCGCCGCCGGATCGGCGGGCGGGGTCAGCAGGCTGTCGCCGCCGAAGCCGAAGGTGTGGCAGGTGCCGAGGTAGTTGGGCGTGCGCAGGTGCCGCGGGTCGACCAGCTCGCGGGCGAAGGACATGGCGAAGTCGCAGGTCCTGAAGTCGGGACGCACGTTCTCCGGCGTGTAGAAGAGGCGCAGGCCGCGGCCGCCGGTCCAGCTGTGCGGATCCCGCGGGCGCGTCGTGCGCTGACCCTCGGGGAAGCACGAGAACACGAGCAGCTCTGCGTCCTCGGGCCGCTCGACCCACTCGACCTCGACCACGTCGCTGAGGGCCGGGAAGCGGCGGCTGAACTCGGGGTCCTCGAAGCCCGACCAGAAGTCCAGGGAGCAGGCGCGCAGGGTGTTCATGCGGAGCGCCGCGCGCCGTGCAGGCCGGCGACCTCGGCCCGGACCAGCTCGGCCACCAGCTCGGGCAGGCTGTGGGACGGGGACCAGCTGGGATACGCGGCGCGGAAGCGGCGCGTGTCGCTGATGTAGCAGATGTGGTCCCCGACCCGCGGCGTGGGCGCGAAGTCGTGGACGAAGGGGCGCTCGAGCTCGGCCTCGAGCAGGGCGATGACCTCGAGCAGCGAGCCGTGGCAGGCGCGGCCGCCGCCCAGGTTGAAGACGTCGGCCGGGTGCGGGTTCTCGAGCCAGGCCTCGATCGCGCCGCACACGTCCTGGGCGTGGAGCTGGTCGCGCACCTGCTTGCCGCCGTGCCCGATGACCGTGTACGGCTCGGCGCGCACGGCGCACTTGACGATCCAGGAGAGGAAGCCGTGCAGCTCGACCCCGGCGTGCTGGGGCCCGGTCATGCAGCCTGCGCGGAAGCAGACGCTGGGCATGCCGAAGGCGCGCCCGTACTCCTGGACCAGGAGGTCGGCGGCGGTCTTGGAGACCCCGAACAGGCTGTGGGTCGAGGCGTCGATGCGGCAGCCCTCGTCGATGCCCTCGGCGTCCTCGGCGTCGGCGTAGTCGAAGCGCGTGGCGTGCTCGACCAGCGGGCGCTCGTTGGGCGCGTCCCCGTAGACCTTGTTCGTGCTGAGCAGGACGAAGGGCGTCTCGGGGCAGGTGCCGCGCAGGGCCTCGAGCAGGTTCAGGGTGCCGACGGCGTTGGTGTCGAAGTCGTCGAAGGGGCGGCTGCGCGCCAGGTCGTGGGAGGGCTGGGCGGCGCAGTGGATCACGGCCCGCGGGCGCAGCTCGCCCACGCAGCGCGCCAGGCCGGCGCGGTCACGGATGTCGAGCTCGAGGGGCTCGAAGCTCGCCACGTCCTGGCGCAGGGCGGCGAGGGTCCCGCGGGTGTCGCCGGCGGGGCCGAAGAACTGGCGCCGCCCGTTGTTGTCGAGGCCGACGACGCGCGCTCCCGCCCGCGCGAAGTGGCGCACGGCCTGGGAGCCGATCAGCCCGCTCGACCCGCTGACCAGGATCGGGGCCTTCATGCGAAGAAGCGCTCGTTGACGTACAGGGCGTCGCCGGTGGTGATCTGGCCGTCGGGGTGGCTCCAGATCTCGTACAGGTGGAACAGGCGGAAGCCCGCGGCGCGCAGGAAGCTGTCGATGTCCGCGAACAGGGGCTGCCCGTCGTAGAGCGGAACGAACTCGACCTCGCTCAGGATCACGCGCACGTCGTTGAGCCCCGTACCGAGACCCTCGAGGGCCTCGAGCTCGCCGCCCTGCAGGTCGAGCTTGAGAACGTCGATCGGATCCTGGACGACCTCGCTCAGGGGCAGGGCGAGGACGTCGAGGCTGCGCTCGGTGTCGACCTTGTCGCCCTGGTAGCGGCGCTTGAGCGCGCTGGGCTCGAGCACGGACGAGGTCACGTCGCTCTTGCGCACGTGGAAGCGCAGGCGTCCCCCGCGCCGCGCCAGGGCGGCCGCGTGGACGCTCAGGCGTGGGTCCGCGGCGAAGCGTGCACGCAGCCCCTCGGCCAGCTCGGGGATCGGCTCGAAGGCGTGGATGCGCGCGCCCGGGAAGTGCTTGCGCAGGCGTGCCACGGTCTCTCCGCGGTTCGCGCCGCCGTCGACGCAGAGCGGCGCTTCGGCCGTGACCAGGCGTGCGATGTCGGTGTACGGGTCGCGCCGCACCATTCTTCCCCAGGGGCCGGGGGCCACGGGCAGGGGGCGCTCCGGGGTCGCGTGCAGGGCCTGCAGGATGTCGTTCAGGTTGGCCCCGGCGCTGGCGTGGGCCGGATCGCGCTCGAGGGCCTGGCCCAG
>JAJFFA010000601.1 GCA_021776885.1 Planctomycetota bacterium | reverse complement strand
GGGGAGCCGTCCGCGGCGAAGGTGATGCCGGAGATCGGAGGGCTCTGCACCGAACCGTCGCCGTCCGGGAGCTCGGCCGTCAGGTTCCAGGTCAGATCGGCCTGGCGCTCGAAGGTCAGACTCAGGGTGTGGGCGACACCGGTGCCATCGAAGATCTCGGTCGCTGTGGTGAACATGTCAGGTCCGGTGCCCTCCGTGGTCGTGGCCAGGGAGTGGGTGCCCCAGAGGGTCGATCCATTCACTCCGTCCGCGTCCGTGATGGAGAGCAGCAGCTCGGACTCGCCCGCGGTCTGCGCCTCGAGCACGATCTGACCCGAAGGGCTGAGGGAGACGTCCCCGTCGCTGAACTGAGCGTTCAGGAAGCTCACGAAGTCCCCGACCGTCGTGCCGTCCGTGCCGTACGTGAAGCTGGTGTCGATCGGCGTCCCGTCGGTGTCGAGGCCCACCACCTCGATGCGATCGCCGACCTGGTAGTCGACGACGTTGGCGGGCAGCTGGTTGAGGTCCGTGAGCAGGGAGACCGCGCGCTCCTGGCCCACGGTCTTCCCCAGAGCGAAGCCGGCCAAGCTCGTCAGATCGTTGGGCCCGTTGCTCGGGCTGAACTCGATCGTGGCGTCGGCACCGGTGCGGTCCGTGGTCACCTCGACCATGCCGCCGCCGTTAACAACGGCGGAGACCCCGTCCAGGACATCGATCGCCGCGGCGATCTCCGCGTCGGTCAAGAAGCCGTCCGTGTCCGCGTCGGTCACGTTGACCGTCTCCACCGGCAGCCCGCCGATCGCCACTTCCATGGAGTAGGTCGAACCCACGCCCACGGCGTAGGGCCCGGTGTTCGCGGCGGTCGCGAGCGCCGGGTCGCCCTCGGTCAGAGGGTTGACCGAGGTCAGGACCTGGGCCAGAGGACCACCGACCACGGCCGGCAGGTTGCCGGACAGCGTCAAGTTCGCGGTGGCACTCGGCGGCAAGAGGGCGCCGACGTCGAGCACGATGTCGCGGCCCTGGGGGTCGAGCACACCGAAGCCGGTGCGCTGGTCGACCAGGCTGCCCTCGGCGTCGAGGCCAAAGGTGCCGACGCGGGTGTAGAGGCGCTGCGAGCCGTCCGTCAAGGCGAAGTACCCACGGCCCTCGAGGGCCAGGTCGAAAGTTCGACCGGTCGTCGTCAATGCACCCTGCGCGAGGTCGCGATCGATCGAGCCCGTGGTCACTCCCGAGCCGATCTGAATCGGGTTGCGTCCCCCCGAGCCCGCGACCGGCCCCGTCGCACCACTCAGGGTGCGCGAGAGAGCGTCCGCGAAGATCGTTCGCGCGGTCTTGAAGCCGGGCGTGTTGGAGTTCGCGAGGTTGTTACCGATCACGTCGATCAGCTGCTGATGGACGCGCATTCCGCTCAGGGCGGAGAAAAGGGAGAGGGTCATGGTTCTAAGCTTCCGTCTCTTCGTCGTTGCCCGAGTCGTCCACGTCACCCTCGCCGGAGTCATCTCCGGCAGAGGTCTCGCTGGTCACTTCGGACACGTAGTCCAGGGGTACGTCGCGGCCGTCGATGTTCAGGATGGCGATGCCGTCCTGGAGCTTGACGGAGGTGACCGACCCGACGCGCGAGTCGCCCGTTGCCGGGTCGGAGAAGACCACGGTCTTGCCGATCAGCGCGCTGCTGTCGGTGAGCTGGGAGATCAGCGCGTTGCCCTGCTGCAACACCGCCATCCCGATCAGGTTGTCGTTCACGGACTCGAGCTGCTCGAGGCTCGAGAACTGCGCCAGCTGTGCCGCGAACTCCTCGTTCGCGGTGGGCGAGAGGGGGTCCTGGTTCTTGAGCTGGGTCACGAGGAGCTGCAGGAACGCGTCCTTGTCGAGCTCCTGGGTACCCTGGCCCCCGGTCGATCCGTAGATCGCGTCGGTCGATGAAATGCCTTCGATCATTGCGGTGCTTTCTGAGAGGGTGACTTGGGGCCGGAGTGGCGTGCTAGGCCAGGAGGTCGAGGCCATCGAGCAGGGCGGCCGCCGAGCGCGCCAGGCTGGCGCGCAGGTCGTCGCCTGCAATCTCGGCCTCGTGGATGGAGGGGTCGTTCGGTAGGGCGTCGCGACGCGCCTGCTCGCTGCCGCGGCGGGCCTCGCGCTGCCCATCCTGGGTGCCGAGGCCTGTGCCGGACTGCGGATCGCCCGAGCGCTCTTCGCCGAAGGACATCGAGAGCTCGAGCCCCTCGGGCTGCACGCCGCTGCGGGCGACGATGGCGCGCATCTCCGGCAGGTGTCGCTCGAGCAGATTCAGGGTCTCCGGGCGATCGGCGAGGATGCGTGCGTGGACCTCGCCGCGCTCGACGCGCATGCGCACCTCGATGCTGCCGAGGCTGCTGGGGTTGAGGTGCACCACGGTGCTGCGCGCACTGGTCGTGATCGAGACGCGCACCTGGTTCAGGATCGACTCGGCGCGCTCGATGCGCGCGAGCTGGTCGACGCCTGTCCCGGCGGAGGTCTCGGGAGCCGCGGCGCGGGGCGCGAGGTCGGCCGGCCCCGTCGGCTCGACCGCGCTGGACGCGGCGAGGGCGGAGGGGGTCGACGCGGCGGGCACGGCAGCCTCCGGAGCGGGGGCCGGGGGCCCCGTCTGCAGCGTCGACGACGCAGCCGCGAAGGCCGGATCGGCGCTGACCTCGGGAGTGGGCGCGGCCGGGTTCGGGGACGCATTGGGCTGGGGAGCGTCGGACCGCGCCTGGGCCGGGGGCAGGGCGGGGTCTGGCGCCAGTTCGGAGGCCGCGGGCAAGACACTGCCGGGAGCCTCGAACGGGTTGCCGGGCGGGGGCGCGACGGGCAGCGGGGCCTGCGCCGCTGTGGTGTTCGCCGACGGGCTTGTGAGGGTCGAGCTCGCGGCGGAGTTCGGGCGCTCTGCGCGGGCGCGCAGCGGGCGCGGCGCGGGCTGCAGCTCGCTGGCCGGCGGGGTTGCTGCGCCGGGTTGCAGCGCAGCGTCCGGGGTCGCAGCCGCCGCGGCCGGCTGGGGCATCCGCACGGGGCCAGGCGCCTCGGGCGCCTCGGGCGCCTCGGTCGTGCCGCTGTCGACGGATGTGGCCTGCGTCGCTGAGGCACCCGTCGGGACCTCGCCCGGCAGCGCTTCGGGCGGAGCAGCGTCGCGGGACGCTCCCGCGGCCATGGGGGTCACCGTGTCGGAGACAGGCGCACGGGCTACCCCGTCGGCACCCGGGTCTGTCGAAGCCGCGGCTTCGGTCGTCACGGCCCCCGCGCCAGCGCTCGCCTGGACCGGGTTCGGGGTCCGCGGGAGCGCTCGATCCTCGAGGCCGAGGTCGGTCACCTCGGGCCGCGCTGCGGGTCGCGCGGAAGAACCCAGGGGGTCCGGCTGCGGGGCCCGAGGGGAGTCGCCGGACTCCGCCAGGGGGCTCTGATCGGCGGCCGGTGCTCCGGCCTCGGGCGCCGGGACACTGCCCTCGGGCAACGCCCGGAGATCGGACAGCGGCTGCGGCATCTCGGGTCTCGGCGGCAGCGGAAGGGCGTCGTTTGCAGCGTCGGAAGCCAGGATCGGGCTCGGAGCGCTGTCCAGACCTTCAACCTCCGGTCGTGCGTCGCTTGTACTGTCGTTGTCGACCCTTTGACCCAACTCCAGCGTGCGTCGAAGGCCGGCTTCGGGCCCGATCAGGAGCTCGAGGTCGTGGCGCACGGTCGGATCGGCCGGGTCACCCTCGGGCTCGGCCCGATCCGGGGGCGCGTCCGGACGCTCGGGGGTCTCGGAGCGGCGGACTTCGCGGCTCTCGGGAGCGGACTCAGCGCGCTCCGTGCGCTCCGGGCGCTCCGGGCGCTCCGGACGGCGGGACATTTGCCCTTCATCGGGACGTCTCTGGGGGTCCAAAGACCGCTCGTGGCCCTCGCGGTCCGCTTCCGGCCGCGCAGCCCGGTCTGTGGCTCGCTCGTGGGCCGCCTCCGCGGCCAGGTGTTCGGAGAAGCTCCTGCCCCCTTCCGCCGCAGCGGGGGTGGGTGCAGGGGACGGCCGTCCCGTGCCGGACGGCCGTCCATGCGCTTCCAAGGAACGGAGACTGAGTTGGGACTTCAGGAACTCCATTGTGAGGAGCCCTGCGCAAGGCCGGTGCCAAGCGCCCTCCGGCAGCACAAGTCGTTGTCGGGTCGTCGGTTGTGCTCGCAGCCGGGTCAGGACGCCCCTGCCCACGCCGGAAAGGGATGCCGATTCGAGCCCTACCGCGGGGCGCGGGCGGAACATCTTTCCGGTCCCGTCTGGCCTTCCGGCAGCGACGGAACCGGGGCGCGTGTGTCACCCCTCGGCTACATTGAGGTAGACACCGTCGATCCCTCTGGGCCGACCCGATCTCTCAGCACTCCCCCCCATCATGAAGCTCTCCGTGCTCCTCGCACTGGCGCTCGGCGCCAGCGCCGCTCCCGCTATCGCTCAACACAGCCAGGTCTCCGCGGTCGTCGTCGACCCCTCGAACCCGGCCATCGTCTGGGCCACGAACCGGGACAACCACTCGGTGTCGGTGATCGACACCTCGGTCAGCCCAGCGGCCGTGACGGAGATCGGGGTCGGCGTGAACCCGCGCTGCCTGGCCTTCAGCGCCGACGGCGCGCGGGTCTTCGTCGCCAACCAGCGCGGCAACGTGCCCCTGGATCGAAACTTCGTCTCGCCCTTCAACGGGACCGAGGTGCGTGGCTCGGTGACCGTGATCGACGCCGCCTCGCAGACCGTCCTGACCACCCTGAACCAGGTCGGAACCGAGCCCTACGGGCTGGCGGTGGCGCCCAACGGCGAGTGGTTCGCGGTCAGCGGCTTCCGCTCGGGCACGATCAAGTTCTTCGACACCCAGACCCTGGCCGAGGTCGCAGAGCACGAGTACGCGCGCAGCCTGAACTTCATCCCCGACCCGCTGACGATCGCGGACGTGGACGAGAACCGGGACGGGATCCCGGACCTGAGTGACCCGCGCGGCTTCGTGATC
>JAJFFA010000061.1 GCA_021776885.1 Planctomycetota bacterium | reverse complement strand
TGGGTCGCCTGCGATGCGGAGGGCCAGTTCCAGCTCGACCCGCGGGGCGCCGGACGCGTCCAGGTCACGGCCGCCGCGGCCGGGTACGCCCATTGCACGCCGGTCATGGGTCAGGCCGGTGAGACGCTGCGCCTCGTCCTGCGCACCGGAGGCGAGGTGCGCGGCGTGGTCTTCGGACCCGCTGGCGCGCCGGTCGCGGAGCGCCTGGTGAGCTTCTTCTCCCACGACCACGGCCAGCGCATCGATGTGATCAGCGACGCCCTGGGCCTGTTCGAGGCCCGCGCCCTCGTACCGGGCCGCTGGGCCCTGCGCTCCCTGCCCACCGACGAGGAGCTGGCCGCCGCCGGGGCTGACGAGTCGATCCTGCTGCACGCCGGCCAGGCGCGCCTCGACGTGGAGGACGGTGAGCTCTACGAGGTCACCCTCGGCGCGCCCCCCGACGCACCGGTCGTCGTCCACGGCACGGCGCGGCGCGCGGACGGCACGCCCTGCGGCGGCCTGCTGCAGTGGCTGCCCGAGGGCGACGACCCCGCCGCGCGGCAGGTGGTCGTGCGCGTCGCGAACGACGGGAGCTACTCCGCGACCCTCGCCGCAGCGGGCACCTGGTTCGTGACGGGCCGGCTGTGCGGCGCCCTGCTCGAAGAGCTGGTCGTGGTGCCCCAGGTCGAGCGCCAGCAGCACGACATCGAGCTGCCCCCGGGAGCCTTGATCGGCCGCGTCCTCGACCCCGACGGCCAGCCCGTGGCCGAGGTCTCGGTCGCTCTGCACGTCGAAGCCGACGGCCGGCGCCGCAGTCCGATCTCACTGCCCGGCTGTATGCTGCGCACCGACGAGGACGGTCGCTTCGCCTTCGAGGACCTGGGCCCCGCCACCTTCGGCCTGGCCCTGGAGGGCAGCGCCGCCGGCCCCGCGGGACGGCCCCTCGCCGCTACCTACCTCACGGGCCTCGAGCCGCGCGCGGACCGCGAGCCCCTCGAGATCGTCCTGGCCCAGGGCGAACCCCTGCGCGGCCGCGTCGTCGACGAGCACGGCCTACCCCAGGGGCGGGGCGTCGTCTTCGTGCGCTCCGCGGACGGCAGCTTGCTCAACCCGACCTCGTTCACGCGCCTCGACGAAGAGGGACGGTTCGAGACCGCGCCCCTCGGGCCGGGGGTCTGGTCGCTGCAGGCCTGGTGCGCGGGCTCCGCCAGTCCCGTCTCCGCCCCGCTGACCCTCGGGGCGGCGGGCGCGGCGCAGGAGCGCGACGAACTCGTCCTCTCCGCCATCCCGGGAGCGATCGTGAGCGTGCAGGTGGAGGACCTGGACCCGTCGACGACCCAGCTCTCGGCCCGGGACGAAGCCGGCAACGAGCACGCCAACCTGCTCGACGCGCGACGCCTGTGGGACTGGACCGCGGGCGGCTTCGGCGGCGGCCGCTTCCGCCTCGGCCCGCTGCCCGTCGGCCACTACGAGCTCAGGGCGCAGGACGCGTCGGGCCGCAGCCTGGAGTCGAGCGTCGAGGTCGTGCGGGCGGAGAAGCTCGCCGTCACCCTGCGCTGAGCCAGGGCCCGCTAGGTGCAACGGCGGCGTCCCTCGCGGCAGGGGAGCGGCGGGCAAGCGCTGACTCGAGCGCGCCCGTCCGCTCCCGGGGCGGACTCAGAAGTCGACCCGCACCGCGCTCGATTGGTTGAACCCGGCCCCCGTGCAGTTGGCGGCGGGATCGCGGTAGATGGCCTGGAAGCTCCACGACACGCCGGGCAGGATCAGGCCGGATCCACCTCCCAGGTTCGCGTTCGCGAAGCTCACGACGTTGCTGTAGACGACGTCCCCCGAGGAGGACGCACGCCGCACCGGAAAGCGCAGGTAGCCCTGGCCCACGGGCGACCCGAGCGGGCCGGGCGAGACGCACAGGAGTCCGTCCCCGAGCAGCATGGGCGCGGGACGCATGTTCCCCATGAAGAGCAACATGGAGCTGCCTGCCGGCAGGTCGCTGATGCGCAGCGTCAGGTCATCGGCGGCGATGTCGTTCGAACCGCCGGCGACGAGCCGCGCGCCCGTCCCGGTGGAGTTGGCGCAGCCCCGCTCCACGCCGGCCCCGACGTCGTTGCCGCAGGGACAGCCGGACTGCCCGAAGCAGAACGGGTCGAACGGATCGGAGTCCGTGGCGCGGACGAAGATCCGGATCTGGTCCATCTTGTTGTCCGTCGTGAAGTTGACGTCGATTCGGCGGCGACTCGAGTCGAAGAACAGGTCGTCCCGCAGGAACTCCATGCCGCGCCCGTTGTTCTCGGATCCCGTCATCGGGTACAGGGTCGTGCTGCTGCCATAGGTGGTGTCGCTGCCGCGCAGGCCGGGCGTCGTGACCAGGATTCCGAGCACATCTTCCGGGAACTCCACGAAGCCCGAGTTGTCGTCCGGAACGCCGCCCGAGTCCTGATGGAACAGGTAGACGTCGACGAGCGTTCCGGCCGGGACCGTGCCCCCTCCCATTCCGCCGAGCCCGTTCGTGTAGCTCCCGGGGGTGTCGATGTCGACCGTCAAGGTCGTCGGCAGCGAGAGGCCGCTCTGCTCCTGGAAGACGGAGATCGTGTTAGCGACGGCCAGGTCTCCCGGGAGGACCGAAGCGGGCGGAGTGGAGAGCAGCAAGACGTCGCCGCCCGTCGTCAGCTGTGCGGCGCACAGGGGGGCGAGGGTGAGGGTTGCGAGGGCGGAGCACAGCGTTCGGGTCGTGGTGGTCATGGGATCCTCCAGCAGGTCAGGTGCGCTCGGAGTCGCGGGGGAAGGCCCCGCAGGAGTTGCTCCTGGCGCTCAATCCCATCCGCGCGGACCCCGGCGGACACCGGAAACGGGATCGAAGATTTCTGTTCGGCTAAACTCCCTGGGTGAAGTCCGATCCGGCCAACGTCGCGCTCCTGGTCAGCTCCCACGGCCAGGACGACGAGCGCTCCGCCCGCGAGCTGGCGTCCTTGCTGTACTTCGAGCTGGAACGGCTGGCCCAGGCGCGCATGCGCCACGAGCGGGCGAACCACAGCCTCGAGGTCGGGGACCTCGTCAACGAGGCCTGCCGGCGTCTGATCGTTCGCGAGGCGCCCTACGAGGGGCGCACGCACTTCCTGGCCCTGGGCGCGAAGGTCCTGCGCCAGGTGCTTCTCGACCACGAGCGCGCCCGACGTGCCCAGAAACGCGATCGCGAGCGCGATCCGCTCAGCCTGACGAACCACGAGCTCGCGAACGAAGCGACCCGGGATGCCGTCCACTTCGACGAGCTCCTGAGCGAGCTGGCCCGGGATCACCCACGTCCGGCGCGCGTGGTCGAGATGCGCTTCTTCGGCGGCATGACGCAGGTCGAGGTCGCCGAGGTTCTCGGGTGCACCGACCGCACGGTCCGCGACGACTGGCGCTTCGCGCGGGCCTGGCTACGTGCGCGCTTGAGCCCCGGCAGCTCGGGCCTGTGACCCGCCGGTGAGCCGAGGGCCGTATTCGTTTCCGCTTCCGCCCAGGCCTCGCGCGAGTGGGGTGAGGCCAAGACTCAGCCCATTCGATTGCAGCGATGGATGACCCCGATCCCAGCCACGCCCTACGGGAGCTGTTCGCCGAGCTCTGTGACCTGAACGCCGCCGAGCAGGAGCGGCGGCTCGCCGAGCAGAGCCCGCGCCTGGCCAGCGAGCTACGTAGCTTGCTCGAGGCGGACAGTTCGACCCTCGGACTCTCCTACCCGGGGCTGCTGGAGCAGGCCTTCACCCCGCCCGGACCTGCCGTCGTCGCGGGACAGACCCTCGGGCGCTACCAGCTGGTCGAGGTCATCGGCACCGGAGGAATGGGCCAGGTCTGGCGCGCGACGGCGCACCAGGGTGGCTCGGTGGCTCTCAAGCTGCTGCGCCCGGAGCTCTTCAGTCCCCGCGCCCGGAAGCGCTTCGCGCGTGAGGCGGCAGCCCTGCAGCGCGTCTCCCACCCCAACCTCGTCGCCTGCCTCGATGCTGGAGAAGAGGAGGGTGTCGCCTACCTCGTGCAAGAGCTGGTCCCCGGCGCTGCGACGCTGAGGGACGCCATCGCGAAGGCGGGCGCGGAGGGCGAGCTCCCGCGTGCCGCGCTGCGCGACGCAGCCGAGCTGGTCGCGCGGCTGGCGGCGGGGCTGAGTGAGGTGCACGCAGCCGGCATCGTGCACCGCGACCTGAAGCCCGAGAACATCCTGGTCACCCGCGACGGCGTGCCCAAGGTCACGGACTTCGGCCTCGCGCTGCTCGAGGGCGAGGCGAACCTGACCCGCACGGGCGAGACACCCGGGACACCCCGCTACATGAGCCCCGAGCAGTTCCGTGGCGATGCGTTGGGTCCGGCCACGGACATCTTCAGCCTGGGTGCGATCTTGTTCGAGCTGCTGACCCTGCGCCCGGTGTTCGACGGAGCCTCGATGCCCCGTATCCGCGAGCAGGCCCTGCACGGCGAGATCCCCAGCGCAAGGTCCTTCGACCGGCGCATCCCCCTCGACCTCGCGACGATCTGTGACAAGTGCCTGGAGCGCACGGCCGGCCGGCGCTACGCCAGCATGGACGCGCTGGGGTCGGATCTACGCTGCTTCTTGCGCGGGCTTCCGATCGAGGCGCGCCCCCCCGGCCTGGCCTTGCGCGCAGCACGCAGTGTCGTCCGGCAGCGCCGGACGTGGGTCGTGACGAGCGCTGCGCTGATCACGCTGACGGCGTCGGGGGTGTTCTGGTATCTGGCCAACGAGAACGAGCGCTTGTCCGGGCAAGCGGCGGCACGAGCGTTCGCGAGCCGGATCGAGGACTTTCGCGGAGCGGTGGACAACTTGGGCGCACGCGCGTCGGTCGCGCTGCGCAAGATGGACTCGGGAGGCTCGGACATCGATCCGGAAGGAAACTTCGAGCGTCCGACCGGCCTCGATCAGGACCGCCCTGACGCGCAGGAACACCTGGCTGCCCTCGAGGCCGTCGGAATCGACCTCCTGGGTGCAGACGACTCGCTGCAGACGGCGGTCGAGCTCGTGGCGGGCCAGGCCCAGAGCGAGTGCTTCTCCGCGCTCATGCTGCTCGCGATCGAGCTGCAATCGAGCGCGACCGAGCTCGCCGCGCACACAGCCAGGCCTGCCCCGGGAACCGTCCTCGCTGCGCAGCCCTTCGATCCAGGGCCGTTCATGGCGCGCCTCGACGCGGCTCTGGCGAGCGCGGTCTGGCACGGCTCGGTACGTTCGATCTGGACTGCCTGGCGCAGCCACTGGGCCGGAGAGGCGCCCGACGACCCGCTCGCGCTGCACGCCCAGCCCGCGACGGTGGCGCGCTTCTGGTGGAGCGAGCTGCTGCGGGCACGCGGCGAGCACAGCCAGGCCAACGAGCTCCTGCTCGAAGCCCTGCGCGAGGACCCGACGTCGTTCGCGGGCCACTACGTCCTCTCCCGGTCGCTGCCCGCGTCGCCCGGCCGGACGGCGCGCGAGCGGCGCATCAGCCACGCCAGCAGTGCCGTGGTCCTGCGACCCAGCTCTAGCCGGGCACAGTACCAGCTCGGCACTCTGCTCTATTCGGTCGAAGAGGACGCTGCCCGCGACGCCTTCGATCGAGCCCGACGGCTCGATCCCGAGCTGAGCGTCGCCCACTCGAACTACGCAGTCACCGTCAGCGGCGAGGCCCGCGAGGCAGCGCTGGAGGCCGCCCTCGCGACGCGCGCCCCCTATCTCGCCTGCTACCGCATCGCCAGTGCGATGCATCCGAACGAGCAACGCCGGATCGAGCATGGACTCGCCGGCTTGCACGTCGAGGGGCCGCTGCATGAGTGGGGCATGCTGCGAGTCAGCCTGGGCCAGATCGTCACCGGCCTGCTGCAGAGGGAGCACACGGGCCACCTGCGCGACGACCAGCGAGACGCGGCGGACCTTGCCAGGCAGCACCTGTCCACCGCGATCCCCTGGATGGGCGAGGTGCTCGAGGCCCTGGACCCCGAGCAGCACCCGGTGATCGTCGCGAGGGCTCACCAGGTGCGCGTGCTCGCCGCCCAGCTGATCGACTTTCGCGACTACCCAGGTGCGCCCGAGGCCTCTCCTGAGTTCGTTGCCGTGGCCTTGCCCTCCGCCCGCGCAGCCTACGCCCTGACGCCGAACAAGACCCACGATGTGGTCACGTCGCTGACGAGCACCCTGTCGTTCCTCAGCGAGTACGAGGAGATGTACGACCTCCTGAACGAACATGCGGACATGCACCATGTGCGCGCCTGGACGCGCGGTCTACGCGAGGCCGCCGAGTCTCAGGCCGCCACGGACCCGGAGCTGGCGGCCGTGGCCGCGGAGCTGAACGCCATGATCTCCAGCTGGGACGAGGAGTACGACCAGAACTAGGTCGGCCGTGGATGAAGCGCTCCCGTCCGCGCGGAATGGGCGCTGTCAGGCGCCAGCCTCTCGCCCCCTCCCCCCGGCGCAGCACCTGGACCGCGGCCCCCGGGCTGCGCACACTCCGGCCATGCCCACTCCCCTCGTGATCCGCTCGCCCTACGACGACCGAGTCGTCGCCGAACTCGACCGCCACGACGCTGCCGGAATCGAGGCGCGCCTCGCCGCCGCCAGCCAGGCCCAGCGCGAATGGCGCCAGCGTTCCGTGGAGCAGCGCGTGCGCAGCGTCGCCCTGGGGATCGAGTGGTTCCGCGAGCACGCCGAGGAGGTGGCCCGCGACGTGACGGCGCAGATGGGCAAGCCCCTGGCCCAGGCGCGGGGTGAGGTGGGCGGTCTCCTGGAGCGCGCCGAGCACCTGCTGGCCAGCGCGCCGCGGGCGCTCGCCCCGGAGCTCTTGCCCGAGAAGCCGGGCTTCACGCGGCGCATCGAGCACGTGCCCCTGGGAGTCGTGCTCGACATCGCGGCCTGGAACTACCCGCTCCTGATCGCGGTCAACGTGGTCGTGCCGGCGCTCCTGGCGGGCAACGCCGTGCTGCTCAAGCACAGCGCCCGCACGCCCCTCTCTGGACTGGCCTTCGAGCGCGCCTTCGCCGCCGCCCTGCCCCAGGGCCTCCTGGCCCAGCTGATCTGCGGGCACGCCGAGACCGCCGCCCTGATCGCGGACCCGCGCGTCAGCCACGTGGCCTTCACCGGCTCCGTCGAGGGCGGGCGCGCGATCCA
>JAJFFA010000007.1 GCA_021776885.1 Planctomycetota bacterium | reverse complement strand
GTATACGGGAGGTTGGTGGAAGGTTCTTCGATTCGGAAGAGCTGCGGAGCGCCGGTCAGCGCGGCGTGGAGGTTTGAGTTGCTGAGGAACTGGAAGGCATCGGAGCTTGGGAGCGGGTTCGCCGCGAAGGCGGCAGCGACAGCGTCGAACTCCGGGTGCGTACGCAGGTGGCCAACGAAAGCCTCCGCGCCCGGAGAGTCGCCGATCCCCCAGGTCGACTCGCTCGTCAGGGGCTGAAGGAACTCCGTCAGCTCGTCCAGATCGACGACCGTCACACCATCCAAGGTGTTCGCCCGCCCGATGAACCCATACGCAGCGTAGCCATCCCCCTCCATCCCGACCGCTCGGTAGTTCTCCGCGTTGTACCGCTCGTCCACCTCGGTCAGCGTGAACTTGCGCGCGTAGTCGTCCAGGTCGTCCGCCTCCTGGTCCACGAACCAGCGCTTCACCTCCGTCGGCGGCTGGGTCTCGTCCGGCAGCGGGGACGTGCACAGCGGGATCGCAGGGTCCCCCGCCGCGAAGTGCGCGAGCTGGTAGGGGAACTGACCGATGAACGAGTTGCCCAGCGCACCCGTGCCGAACACGTAGTGATCGAACGGGTCCAGATCCCCGTCGTCCGGTTTCCATTGGGCCGCCGGATACCAGATCGCGCCGTAGGTGCCGATGCGATCGCCGGCGAGCTGGCCCTCTTGGCGATCGATCGTGATCAGGTCTGAGCCGCAGTCCACGGCGACGCCGTTGGGGACCGGGCCCGCGTCGTTGAAGCCGCGCAGAAGAACGTTCGGGTTCACGAGGCTCGGGCCCGCCATCCGGTTTCGGATGCCCTTGATCGGCGAGGTCGTGCGATGGCGTTGGCCGACCTCGGTCTCGACCGGGGGGCCGGTCAGATCGATGGCCACGCGCGTCACGGAGAAAAACTCGGTGCGGTCGATGAGCAGGCTGTTCAGCGGGTTCGCCGGATCCGGAAGCACCTGCATGCTGTCGCCGCCGAACCCGAGCTCTGCCTCCTCTTCGGGGAACGACAGCATGCTGAACAGCGACACCGGGTCCGGCAGGTTGTCGATGCGCCAGATCTGGGTGACCAGAGGGGCCTTGGGTTGCGCGCGCTGGGTCACGCCGTTGATCTGCTGGGCCGTAAAGCCCAGGGTCCTGGGACGTTGGCGGCGGGTCGTCGAGAGCGAGAAGGGGATGTCCCCTCCGCTGGTCACGAGCAGCAGCCGATCGTCGAGTGCGAGGGCTTCGAGACGCCCCACGAAGCGCAGCTCCACCGGCGTCGGGTCGTCTTCGTAACAGAAGCGAGCGTCGGCGCCGAACGATGGGAAGTGAGGGGCGCGTGCGAGCGCGACCCCGTGATTCGTCCAAGAGAGCAAGACTCGATGGTATCCCCGCGCGGAAGTTTCGGGAGCTGAACGGCCTTTCCCGCTCTCGGGATGGGCCGGGTCGGCGTCCGCGCTGGACACAGCGCAGCGCTTGTTCCTGGCCTAGCGCGCCTGGATCGGGTCCCCGGGCCGCGCCGGTTCCGACACGCCCTTGCCCTGGATGCCCCCGGCGCCGCCGCGGCGCGGGTCGCTGATCGCGAGCGGCTCGCCGTCCTCCCCGATCCAGATGCCCTGGACGCTGCCGAAGGTCTCGCCCGTGCGCACCTCGACCAGGTGCCCGTGCCGTCCCTGCAGCGCGTCGAGCAGCATCACCGACCAGCCCTCCTCGAAGCGCGTCTCCGCCGGCACCCACTGCTGGTGCAGGCGCGGGGCGCGCACCGCGGACTCGGGGTCCTGCTCGTAGACCAGGGTGCGCAGCAGCACCTGCATCACCGCCGTGATGATCTTCGGACCGCCGGGGGCGCCGAGCACCGCGCTGACACTGCGCCCGCCCTCGCGCAGGACGGTCGGCGTCATCGAGGACAGGGGACGCTTGTTCGCCTGCAGCTGGTTCGCTCCGGTCCCGACCAGCCCGTAGAGGTTGGGGGTCCCGGGCTTGATCGAGAAGTCGTCGATCTCGTTGTTCAACAGGAACCCCGCTTCGGGCACCAGGATGCCCGAGCCGAAGCTGGCGTTGAGCGTGGTGGTCAGGGAGACCGCGTTGCCGTCGGCGTCGATGACGGACAGGTGCGTGGTCTCGCTGCTCTCGGGGGGCGACCAGGCGGCGGTCGCCGCGACCTCGAAGTCGGCGCGCTCGCCGATCCCGACGCGGCGCTGGGCCAGGCCCTCGGCGGAGAGCAGCGCGTCGACCGGAACCTGGTAGTGGTCCGGGTCCCCCAGGTGCTGGGCGCGGTCGGCGAAGGCCAGGCGCTGGGCCTCGGCCCACCAGTGCAGGGCCCGCGCGCTGACCCCGTCGGGGCCCACCCCCGGGGCGAGTCCGCGCTCGCGGGCCGTGAGGGCGCGTCGGCGCTCCGCGTCCAGGGGCAAGCCATCCAGGATCGTCAGGGCCTGCAGCAGGGCGATGCCGCCGGAGCTGGGCGGGGGCATGCCGATCACCTGGGTACCGCGGAACCAGCCGATGACCGGCTCGCGCATCTTGACCTGGTAGGCGGCGAGGTCCTCGAGGGAGAGGGAGGCCCCATGGGAGACCTTGCCCATGGTCAGGTCGACGGCATCGAGGGCGGCGACCATCGAGCGCGCCACCTCGCCTTCGTAGAAGCCGCGGATCCCGAAGCGCGAGTAGGCCATCAGGGTGCGCGCCAGGGCCGGCTGGACCAGCTTCTGCCCCACGGACAGCGCCTCGCCGCCGGGATAGAAGAGGGCGCGCGCCGCCGCATTGCGCTCGAGCTTCGAACGGACCGCCTGATCGCGCAGGTCGCGCGCCAACCACGGATCGACGGGGAAGCCGACCTCGGCCAGGGCGATCGCGTCGCTGCACACTTTCAGCAGGCTGACCCCCGAGCCGAAGCGGAAGAGCTCGTACAGGCCCGCGGGTGTGCCCGGCACGCCGACAGCCAGGGGCGTCGTGCGCGAGAGCTCGGTCTGCACCTCCCCGCGCTCGTCGAGGAAGAGTCCGGGCTCGAACTTCGCCGGCGCCGTCTCGCGGAAGTCGATCGCCACCGGCTTGCCCTCGTGGGGCACCCACAGGGCGAAACCACCGCCCCCGAGGTTGCCCGCCTGGGGGTAGACCACGGCCAGGGTCAGGGCCGCGGCGACGGCGGCGTCCGCGGCATTGCCGCCGCGCGCCAGCACGTCGAGGCCCACCTGCGTCGCCAGCGGATGCTCGGTCACCACCGCTCCACGCACGGGCGTGGGCCAGCTCGGGTCCTGCTCGAAGCTGGTCAGCGAAGAGCAAGCCAGGGTCGCCGACAGGCCGAGCCCCAGGGTCCAGCCGACGGCGCGCCTCACTCGTCGCCTTCGGTGATCTCCTCGACCTTGACGCCGCGCTCGCGCATGTAGGTCACGGCCTCTGCGATGCGGTCGCTCTCGCCCTCGATCTCGACCGCCACCAGGGCCATCGTGTCCGTGATGCTCGCGGCACGGATGTTCGGCACGACCCCGAAGCGCTCACCGAGGGTGTGGCTGATGATCGGCTCGGCGATCAGGTCCTGCGGAAAGGTGCAGAAGAACTTGCGCGGTGCGGGCATGGATGGGGTTCAGTGCTCGGGGCGAAGAAGGCGCCCGACGGCGAACGCGAGGCATCCCACCACAACCAGCACCGCGCTAGCAAGCGGGGCGCGCCAGGGCGCACGCAGCTCCGGGCCGATCGAGGAGCTGCCCACGGGGTCGTAGATCGCGGGATGACGCATCCAGTCGAGCCCCCCGGACTCGAGCACCAGGGCCGTCGGGGAGAGGTCCAGGAACCGGGCCCCGAGGGCGGCAGGCCAGGGCGACGTCCCCAGCCCGCCCCAGGTGGGCAGGGCGCAGAGGCTCAGGCTGGTCAGCAGCAGCAGGGCCGGGACGCCCGTACGGCCGCCGCAGGCCCATCCGATCGCGTACAGCAGGCCGACGACGAGCCAGGCGGCCGGCGCCGCGGGAAGCGCGGCGTGGGGCAGGGCCAGGGCCAGCAGCAGCCACAGGGTCGGGGGCACGAGGGCCAGGCGTCGCGAGCCGCTGCGCGGGGCGACATCCCCGGAGCGGGGCGCGGCCAGGGCGCCGCAACACGGAGCGACCAGCGCCAGCCAGGCGAAGCCGGCCACGCCCCCCGCCTGCCCCCCCGCGAGCACGCCCAGCGCCCCGAAGAGGCTCACGCCCAGGGGCCGCAGCAGTTCGCGTCGCGCCATCGCAGCAGTGTAGTGTCCCGGGGTAGTGTCCCGGGCCGGGAACCCGCCCGCGGTGGGGCATACTCTCGCCATGCCGCGCGTCCTCGGCCCCGTCACCTTGCTCTCCCTCGTCGCTGCCTGCCACGCGCCCGCGACGCCGCAAGCCGCGGCGGCGCCCGGCGAGACGATCGGTCCCTGGTCCAGCGAGGCGCCCTTCGAGCGCCTGATCCTGTCCTGGAACATCGACGTCCCGCAGCACGGCTACTTCGTGGTCGAGGCGCAGGTGCGACGTTCCGGCGGCGCCCCCTCCCCCTGGCTGCACCTCGGCGACTGGGGCGACGTGCCGCGCGCCGCCCGCGGCGCCGTGGCCTTCCCGGGCGGGGCCGTCGAGGTCGACACCCTGCTGGCGCAGGTGGGACAGCCCTTCGACGCCTGGCGCTGGCGCGTGCGCGCGGCCCCCGGGGCCGAGCCCCGCGCGGTGGTCGCCCTCTGCGACACCCCCGCGGACTTCCGCCCGCCGGGCTTCGTCACCGGCACGACGCCGGCGCGGGCCATCGCGCGCCACGTGGTTCCGGCGCTTAGCCAGCGCAGCGAAGCGGCCGAGATCGCCGGGCGCATCTGCAGCCCGACCTGCGTCGCGATGGTGCTCGCCGCCTTCGATCGCGAGCAGCCCACGGCCCAGGTCGCCGCCGCCCTCTACGATCCCTTCCACGACCTCTACGGCGTCTGGCCGCGGGCCGTGCAGTACGCCTGGACCCAGGGCGTACCCGGCCGGCTCGAGGCCCTGCGTACCTGGGAGGCGGTCGAGGAGCGCCTCGACGCGGGCTCGCTGCTGGTGCTCAGCATCGGCTACGAGGACGGAGCCCTGCGCGGCGCTCCCCTCGAGCGCACGGCGGGACACCTGGTGCTGCTGACCGGCTTCGAGCCCGACGGCCGCGCCCTCGTCCACGATCCCGCGGCCCCGGATGTCCCGGGGCCGGCGGGCGTACTGCGCCGCTACCTGCGCGAGGACCTCGAAGAGGTCTGGATGCGGCGCGGCGGCCTGGCGTACGTCTTCGACCCTCCGGAGCCCGGATGAAACCCCTCGGACTGTGTCACATCGGCCTCGGCCCCCTCGGCCGGGGCGTCCTCGCCGACGCCATCGCGCGCGGCCTCGGCCCCGTCGTGGCCGCCGTCGATCCAGCCCACGCGGGGCGCGAGCTGGTCGAGCTGGTTCCGACGGCCCCCGCGGGCCTCGTCGTCGCGGCCAGCGTCGAGGAGCTGGCGCAGGTTCCCTTCGGCCGCGCCCTGGTCACCACCCAGTCCGATCTCGAGCTGTGCATGGAGACCTTCCGGCCCCTGCTCGCCCGCGGCGTCGACGTCGTCAGCTCCTGTGAGGAGCTTCTGTGGCCCTGGCTGCGGCACCCGATCCTGGCCCAGGAGCTGCACCAGCGCTGCGTGCGCGGCCGCGGGCGCCTGATCGGCACGGGGGTCAACCCGGGCTTCGTGATGGACTTCCTGCCCGCCGTGCTGTCGGGCGCGACGCACCGCGTCGAGCGCGCGGAGATCGCCCGCGTGCAGGACGCAACGACGCGCCGCCTGCCCTTCCAGAAGAAGATCGGCGCGGGCCTGTCGCCCGCGGCCTTCGAGGCCGCCGCCGCCGCCGGGACCCTGCGTCACGTCGGCCTGGGCGAGTCCCTGGCCCTGGTCGCCCACGCCCTGGGTCTCGAGGTCGAGCGCTGGGACGAGAGCCTCGAGCCGGTGCTCGCCGAGCGCCCCCTCGAGTGCGGCCTGGGGCCGATCCCGGTGGGGCACGCCGCGGGGGTGAAGCAGGTGGCGCGCGGGCTGCGCGGCGAGCAGCTGCTCGTGCGGCTCGAGTTCGTCGCCGCCATCGGTCAGGCCCAGCCGCGGGACGAGGTGCGCTTGATCGGCGATCCGCCGCTGCACCTGATCCTGGAGGGCGGCGTGCACGGCGATCGCGCGACCTCCGCGGTGCTGTGCAACGTCCTCGTGGCCCTGGCGCGCATCGAGCCCGGGCTGGCCACCATGCTCGACCTGCCCCCCGCCACCCTGGGTTCCGCGCGGCGAACATAAAGCGACCTCGTGGCGCTGCCCCCCCTGCGCGAGTTACAAGGTGGGCTAGATCCGACGTCAGTTCCGACGCCCCGGTGCCCAGCTACTCTCTCCTCACCATGAATCGCACAGCACTCGCGCCGCTCTTCCTCCTGTTCCTCCCTTGTGTCGCGCAGGCCACCCCGCTGGCCGACTCGAACGCCAACCTCCAGGCCTGGGCCGCCACGCTCCCCGACGGGAGCATGCGCCTCGTCGCCGAACTCCAGGGCGCCACGGGCGCGGAGTTCCTGCTCCTGGCCAGCCCCACCGAGAACGGCGAGTTCGATCCGAGCTCGGCCCGCACCCTCGGCCGCCGCGCCCTCGACCTCGAGGGCAACGGCCGCATCGAGATCGACTTCGACGCGGCGCGTCTGCCCCAGGGCCTGACCGTGGCCCTGCGCGCGGTCTACGCCCCCGGCAGCCGCGCCCTCGCCAGCGCGGACGCGCGCGTGCCCCTGAACGGTCTCGCCAGCGGTATGGCCTTCATCCAGGACCTCGACTTCAACTTCGCCCTGGGCGCCGACGAGCCCCGCGCCGGTCAGGTGATCGACGACGAGTACGCGGCCGCCGGCCTGACGATCAGCGCCCTCAACAACTTCGGCCCCGGGCCGGACCTGGCGATCATCTTCGACAGCGCCAAC
>JAJFFA010000600.1 GCA_021776885.1 Planctomycetota bacterium | reverse complement strand
TTCGCCAGTGCCGACGCGCGCCGGCGCAATCCCTCGTCGGCCTTCGCAAGACGCATGACCACGCGCTTCGGCGAGGTCGGCGCACTGGAGCCCGCGCGCGTGGCACAGGTCGAAGCGGGACGCTGGGTCGTCCTGGCCCACTCCGGCGACCAGGGGTACATCGTCACCCTGCGCTTCGGGCGCGGCGAAGACAGCGACCACCTGGACGACCTGGGACTGCGCGCCGAACCGCAGGACGACTAGCCCTGGGGGGCCCGGCCACGTCGCCCGGGCCGCCCTCCGATCAGCGCAGCATGCGCGGCAGCACGGCCGCCATCAGGGCGCGCGCCACGACCTCGGCCGAGCGCCCGCCCTTGTTGCACAGGACCACCAGCGCCACCTGCACGGCGGGGATGCACGCGATGACGGCGCTGTGCCCGTCGACCTCGCCCCCGTGGCCGACCACGACCAGACCACCGGGCATGGGATCGATGAACCAGCCGGGCGCCATGGCGCGGCCGCCGGCGCCGTCGAGGTTGACGCGCGGGCCGTGCAGGTAGGCGAGGGTCTCGGGCGCGAGCAGCGCACCCTCCCCGCGCTCCATCTGCGCCGCCAGGAAGCGCGCCAGGTCGCCGGCGTCAGAGACCAGCCCCGAGAACGCACACGCCGTTCCGAAGCGCCAGGGCTCGCGCGACGTGAGCTCTTCATCCTCGGGCCAGTAGCAGCTCGCCAGCCCCGGCGGCGTGTCGCCCACGAAGATCCCGCTGTGCAGCATGCCGAGGGGCGTGAGAACGCGCTGGGTGAGCTGCTCGTGGTAGGGCGCGCCCCCCGCCTCGGCAGCCACGGCGCTCAGCAGGGCGTAGCCGAGGTTGGAGTAGCCCCAGGCCTCGCCCGGCTCCCGCTCAAGGCGCGTGTGCGCCAGGCCCGCGAGCAGCTCCGCCGTCGACATGGGCTGCATCACACTGGGCGTGTGCGGCAGGTCGACCCGGTTCGAAGCCTCGCGCGGCAGGCCCGAGCTGTGGGTCATGAGCTCTTCCAGGGTGATCGCGGCCAGGGCCTCTGGCACGACCCCCGGCTCGAAGCACGAGCCCAGGGGCGCGTCGAAGGCGAGCACGCCCTCCTGCACCAGGAGCGCGATCAGGGTCGCGGTCAGCGGCTTGGTCACGGAGCCCACCTGGAACAGGGTGCCCGGCGCCATCGCTTCTGCCCCGGCGACGTCGGCCAGGCCGAAGGCCTCGATCCGCGTCGTGCCGTCGGGCGAGGTCAGCGCGACGACCGTGCCGGGGATGGCCTCGCTGGCGAGCAAGGGCTCGACGACCTGCGCCAGGTCGGCACGTTCGATGTCGCCGCCCGTGGGCACGAGGGACAGGAGCAGGAGGGGATGCAGCGGGAACATGGGGTCTCCAATCGGAACGCTTCAGTGCGGGGAGGTGAGATCGCGCAGGACCAGCTCGGTCAGGCGTCGCTTCAGGGCTGCGCGCGAGCTGCGCCGGCCGCGCAGAGGGCTGACCTCGCCGAAGAGGACTTGCTCGCGGCAGACGGAGTTGACGACGCCCAGGGCGAACTCGACCCGGGCCAGGGGGTCGTCCCCCTCGACTGCGCCGCGTCCGTCGCCGCCGCCCTCGCCGCCGCCGTCACCCCCGCCATCACGAGGACCCGCGCCGAGCAACGCTTCGGCCACGGCTCGGTACTGCATCGCGCGCTGGCTCCAGGCCCGGGCCGGGACGCTCTTCGGGTTCGAGCGCACGTACTGGGTCAGGGCGCGCAGCAAGCCGCGGTGGCGCACGTGGTAGTCCACCGCGAAGGACACGATGCCCTCGACCCGCGCGCTGAGCTGCGGCTGGGCGTAGGTCCGAGCCAGCAGCTTGGCGACCCGGCCCCCCACCGCGGCGTCGTGGCGTTCGAAGAGCGCGGGCAGGAGCTCGTCCTTGGCCCGGAAGCGGGTGTACACGGTGCCTACCGCGACTCCGGCGCGGCGCGCCACGTCAGCGACGGTGAAGTCGTCGAACAGGTGCTCTTCGAGCAGCTCCTCGGCCGCACGCACGACGCGCTCGAGCTTGTCGCGGCTACGGGCCTGGGAGGGGGCCGGGGGGGAGTCGGGTGCCGGGGTCATGCCTGAACCTGAATTGATATTCAGGTTTGAACCCCAACGCGTCAAGCCCCCGCGCCACGAACCGCGAGGAAAGCGCGTCACACGGAGCCCCCGTTGGCGCTGATGACTCCTTCACCCCCCGTGTCCGACCCGAGACCCTGGAGACACCGCCATGCAAGCGCTCCCCCTGACCCTCGCCCTCCCGCTGCGGCTCGCTCTGCCGCTGATCGCGGCCCTCGTGGCCCCCCCGGCCCTGGCCCAGATCCAGAAGAGTGCTCTGACCGTGGAGCTGACCACCGTGGCCGCTGGACTCAGCTCGCCGGTCCAGGCCATCCACGCCGGGGACGGATCCGGCCGCCTCTTCATCGTCGACCAGATCGGAGAGATTCGCATCCTGCAGAACGGCGTGCTGCTCCCCGCCGCGTTCCTCGACATCGCCGCCCGCATGGTCCCGCTCAACGCGGGCTTCGACGAGCGCGGCCTGCTGGGCCTGGCCTTCCACCCCGGCTTTGCCTCCAACGGACGCTTCTTCGTGCGCTACAGCGCGCCGCGCGACGGGGACCCGAGCGACCCCTGCTTCGGGACCCCGCGCGGCTGCCACGCGGCCGTTCTGGCCGAGTTCCAGGTCGACCCGTCGGACCCGAACCGAGCGGACGAGACCTCCGAGCGCGTGCTCCTGCGCGTCGACGAGCCCCAGTTCAACCACAACTCGGGCGACCTGGCCTTCGGACCCGACGGGTTCCTGTACGTCGGCCTCGGGGACGGCGGCGGCGCCCACGATGGCCTGGCCGACTCCCCTCCTTCCCACGGCCCGAATGGCCACGGCCAGAACACGGACACCCTGCTGGGCTCGATCCTGCGCCTCGACGTCGACGTCGGCGCGCCCTGCGGCATCCCCGCCGACAACCCGTTCGTCGGCGAGCCCGGCGCCGACGAGATCTTCGCCTACGGCTTCCGCAACCCCTACCGCTTCAGCTTCGACGACGGCCCCGGCGGCGACGGTGCGCTCTACGTCGGTGACGTCGGCCAGGCGCTGTTCGAAGAGGTCAGCGTCGTGCGCAGCGGTGAGAACCACGGCTGGGTCGTGCGCGAAGGCTTCCACTGCTTCGACCCCTTCGCCCCCAGCATCCCGCCCGACGACTGCCCCAGCGTGGGCGCCCTGGGCGAGCCCCTGGTCGATCCCATCGCCGAGTACGTCCACGCGGACGGTGGCCTCTCGGTCATCGGCGGCTACGTCTACCGCGGCACCCAGAACCCGGCCCTCGCCTGCCGCTACGTGTTCGGCGACTTCTCGGGCGGCTTCGGGACACCGGCCGGGCGGCTCTACTTCCTGGTCGAGCCGACGCCGGGCCAGTTCGCCGTGCGCGAGTTCACCCTGGGCAGCGACGACCGGCCCCTGGGGCTGTACCTCAAGGGCATGGGTGAGGACGAGGCGGGCGAGCTCTACATCTGCGGCTCGACGGCACTGAACCCCTTCGGCGACACGGGTGTCGTACAGCGCATCAGCGTCCTCGGCAGCAACTACTGCGTGGCCAGCCCCAACTCGAGCGGCGCGGGCGCCGAGATCGGCTTCGCCGGCACGCCGGGTCTCTCGGCCGGCGACTTCGAGCTTCGGGCCAGCGGCCTGCCGGCCCAGGCCTCGGGCCTGTTCTTCTTCGGCGCCGGCAAGGCCCAGATCCCCTTCGGCGATGGCGTGCTGTGCGTCAGCCCGTTCATGCCCGGGCTGGTGCGCTTGAACCCCCTCGTGCGTGCGGACGCAGGCGGCAGCGTCTCACGCGGGGTCGACTTCGACAGCGCCCCGGCCAGCGGCATCCAGCCGGGCTCGACCCAGAACTTCCAGCTCTGGTACCGCGACGGCATGGGCGGTCCCGAGGGCTTCAACACGAGCGATGCGGTCGAGGTCACGTTCTGCCCGTGATGGACTGTCCCCGGCCCTCCGGGACCGGGGTACCTCAGCCCTCCGCGCGGCGCAGCTCGAAGACGTAGGGCTCGCCCTCGGCCAGTTCGACACGGATGTGCAACGCGCCCTCTTCGTCGAGGTCATAGACGAAGCGGCGCGCGTCCTTGCCCTCGGGGTTCGCGAAGACGAAGCCCGTCTCCGTGATGTCCGCGAGGGGGTAAGTCGTGGTCTCGCCGGCCTCCGACTTCCAGGGCCGCAGGCCGGGGCTGAAGTGGCGGATGCGGAAGACGAGCTCGCCCTGCGCGTCGGTCTCGACCGTCATCAGCTCGAAGAGCGTCGCCTTGCCCGCGTTGAGCCAGCGGAACATGCCGACCATGCAGTCGCCCGCGGGACGCGTCCAGGTCTCCT
Organism: Planctomycetota bacterium; assembly: GCA_021776885.1. Classification (GTDB taxonomy): domain Bacteria; phylum Planctomycetota; class UBA1135; order UBA1135; genus JAJFFA01. The sequence continues at coordinate 6,529 of JAJFFA010000600.1, read as the reverse complement.
CGAGCAGGGCACCCTGCTCCTCGTGGACCCAGGTGCCCGCGAGCCAGTCGAGGTCCGAGAGCTGCACCCCACGGGCACCCGGCCGCGTAGCCGGAACCGAGGCGGCTGCGCCCCAGGCCAGGCAACCGAGGGTCAGGAGAGTGGCGAGGGGAATCAGGGGACTACGCATGGGATGGGCTCCGGGGTAAGAAGACGGGCGACGAAGGGCCCATGCTGGGCCGGGCGCGGCGGATCGTCTTGAAGGAAACGGACGGCGGCGCCGAATTCCCGGGCAAGCCTCTGGCGCCGCGGCTCAGTTCCGACCGGCGCGGGTGAAGGCGTGGGTCAGCTCCCCCGCGCTCCCCAGGAGCCGCGGCGGGGTCGAGCCGGCCAGGTCGGCGAAGTCGCGGATCAGGTGCGCTTGGTCGGCGTAGCCCGCGGCCAGGGCGATCCGCGACCAGGCCGCCCGGGGGCTGTGCTCGACGGCCTGGAAGACGCTCTGGAAGCGCAGCACCCGGGCCAGCTCCTTGGGCCCCAACCCGACCCGCGGACGGAACAGCCGGCGCAGGTGGCGGCCGGTCATCCCCAGCTCGGCCGCCACCTCCGCGATGCGCACGCGACCCGCGGACTGCACCAGGCGCGTGACCGCGTGGTGCGCCGCCAGGTCGAGGGCAGTGGCCGCGGGAAGCACGTCCACGAGGGCGGCCTCGACGCGGCTCGCCGCCGCCGCCGCGCTGCGTGCCTCGAGGGCCGCGCCACAGGCCCGGGCCAGGCTAGGGTGCAGGCTGTCGAGGGGCACCAGGGACTCGCTGAAGAGGTCGACGTGGGGGCCGAAGACCCGTGCTGCGCCGGCGGGATGGAAGCGCACTCCGAGCAGGTCGACCCGGGGGCCGAGGCGCAGGCGCACGAAGCGGCGCAGCTGGCCCGCCACGGACATGCGCGCCTGACGCCGGAAGCCGCCCTCCGCCGTAGCCAGCTGCCCCGGGTTCCCGCGGTGCAGGATCAGCTCGGGGCAACCGTCCGGCAGGATCTTCTCGGTGACCGGCGCACCCTCCGGGACCTCGCCCGAGAGGAACCAGATGCACTCGACCTCATCCGCCAGGGCCGGGATCGGAGCTCGCTCGAAGTAGCGCACCCCTCCATTGTAGCCCTTGCTGAACGGCCCACCCGGGCGGCCGCAGGCGGGACACATACGCTTCCTGCCAGGCGCGGCGCCCGGCTACTCCGACAGCAGATGGCAGGCCGCGCTGTGGCCCGGGGCCAGCTCGACCGGGTCGGGATAGCGCTCGCGGCAGACATCCGTGGCGTGGGAGCAGCGCGTGTGGAAGTGGCAGCCGCTGGGCGGGTTGATGGGCGAGGGCACGTCACCCGTGAGCGGGATGCGCTCGGCCCGCCGCGTCGGGTCGGGGATCGGGATCGCCGAGAGCAGCGCCTGGGTGTAGGGATGCGCGGGGTGCTCGAAGATCTGGTCGGTGCTGCCGGTCTCGACGATACGCCCCAGGTACATGACCGCCACGCGGTCCGAGATGTAGCGCACCACGGAGAGGTCGTGGGCGATGAAGATGTAGGAGAGGCCGAACTCCTCCTGCAGGTCCTTCAGCAGGTTGATGATCTGTGCCTGAATCGAGACGTCGAGGGCCGACACCGCCTCGTCGCAGACGATCAGCTTGGGCCGCAGGCTCAGAGCGCGGGCGATACCCACCCGCTGGCGCTGGCCCCCGGAGAACTCGTGCGGATAGCGGTTGGCCACGTCGGGCCGCAGGCCGACGCGCTCGAGCAGCTCCCCCACGCGCAGCGAGAGGTCCTTGCCGCGCACGATGCGGTGCACGCTGAGGGCCTCACCGATGGCGTTGCCCACCGTGATACGCGGGTTGAGGCTGCCGAAGGGGTCCTGGAAGATGATCTGCAGGTCGCGCCGGTACTGGCGCAGGTCCCCCTGGGGCAGGCGGAACAGGTCCACCGCCGCGCCGCCCTGCTCCGGGTAGTAGTGCGCCTCGCCCGCCGTGGGCTCGATCAGGCGCAGCAGCGAGCGCCCCGCCGTGGTCTTGCCACAGCCCGACTCGCCCACCAGGGACAGGGTCTCGCGGCGACCGACGTGGAACGACACGCCGTCGACGGCCTTGACGTCCCCCACGTGGCGACCGAACACACCCTTCTGGATCGGGAAGTGCTTCTTGAGGCCGCTGACCTCGATCAAGTGGTCGGGCCGGGTCACAGCTGAGCCGCCTGGTCCAGGTGGTGGCAGGCCACGGTGTGCTCTGACTCCGTACCGCGACCATCCAGCGCGACCAGGGGCGGCTCCTCGCTGGCGCACTGCTCGCTGGCCACGGGGCAGCGCGTGCGGTAGCGGCAGCCGCTCGGGAAGCGCGTGGCGCTGGGCACCATGCCGGGGATCGTGTGCAGGCGTTCGCCCTTGCGGGCCAGGTCGGGCAGCGAGCGGAAGAGGCCGATCGTGTAGGGGTGGCGCGGGTTCGCGAAGAGCTCCTCGGCGGAGGCGTACTCCACCACCTTGCCGGCGTACATCACCGCCACGTGGTGCGCGGTCTCGGCCACCACGCCCAGGTCGTGGGTGATCAGGAGCACGCCCATGCGCTCCTCCTCTTGCAGCTGGCGGATGAGATCGAGGATCTGGGCCTGGATCGTGACGTCGAGGGCCGTGGTCGGCTCGTCGGCGATCAACAGATCCGGCCCGCAGGACATGGCCATGGCGATCATCACCCGCTGGCGCATGCCGCCCGACATCTGGTGCGGATACTCGTCGACCCGCGCGACCGGGCTGGGGATGCCCACCTTGCGCAGCATCTCGATCGCGTGGTCCCGGGCCTCCTCCTTGCTGACGCCGCGGTGCAGGCGCACGGTCTCGATGATCTGGTCGCCCACCGTGAAGACCGGGTTCAGGGCGGTCATGGGCTCCTGGAAGATCATCGCGATCTCGTTGCCGCGGATGCGGCGCATCTCGTCGGAGCTCAGCTCGAGCAGGTTCTTGTCGCGCAGCAGGATCTGGCCCTCGACGATGCGCCCCGGGGGCCGTGGGACGAGCTGCATCACCGACAGGGCGGTGACGCTCTTGCCGCAGCCGGACTCCCCCACCACGCCCAGGGTCTCGCCCTCGAGCAGGCGGTAGCTCACCCCGTCGACGGCGCGCGCGACACCGTCGTCGGTGTCGAAGTGCGTGCGCAGCCCCTTGAGCTCGAGCAACGCCTGGCTCGCCTGCCGCTTGTCCCGCTTCGAGCCCATCAGACCTTCATCTTCGGATCGAGGGCGTCCCGCACGGCGTCACCGACCAGGTTGTAGCAGGTCACGGTGACGAAGATCAGGAGGCCGGGGAAGAACTGCACCCACCAGTGATCGGCGCTCTTCGACTCGTTGACCAGGGAGCCCCACGAGGCGCCGGGGTGCGCGATGCCGAAGCCCAGGAAGGAGATCGCCGACTCGGTCAGGATGCCCGCGGCCACGGCGAAGGCGGCGTTCACCAGCACCGGGCTCAGGGCGTTGGGCAGGACGTGGCGGAAGATCGTGCGCAGCGACGAGAAGCCCAGGGCCCTGGAGGCCAGGACGAACTCCTGCTCGCGCAGGCGCAGGAACTCGCCGCGCACGAGGCGCGCGGCTCCGGTCCAGCGGATGGCCGCGATCACCACCACGATGGCGATGATCGGGGGCACCACGTTGGGATCGGTGAACGCCATCACCAGCAGAATCAGGAAGAAGGCGGGGATCGACTGCACGATCTCGATCACGCGCATGATCAGCATGTCGACGCGTCCACCGAAGTAGCCGGCACAGGCACCGACGACGACACCGATGACCGTCAGCAGGATGGCCGACAGGATCCCGACCGACAGGCTGACGCGCCCGCCCCAGACCATGCGCACGAGGAAGTCCCGGCCCAGCTCGTCGGTACCCGCAGGGTGACGCGCCCCGGCGTTCACGTCAGGCTCGCCCGCGCGCAGGTCGACCGGAGTCGCCGGAGGCAGGTAGCCGGTCACGGGGTCCGGTTCGGGGGCGCGGCTGGAGTGCGTGAAGCGCCCCTCCGCGTCGACGTGGGCCTTCGCGGTCCAGGTCGGCGGCCGGAAGTTCTCCTCGGGATGCGTCTCGGCATAGCCGTAGGGCAGCAGCGGAAAGAGCGGCGGCACCTCCGCGATGATGTCGCCCCTGGTCAGGCCGAGCTTGAAGGGCGCCGTGTCGAAGGTGGCGGTCTCCCCCGCCACGGTGTTCGCCCAGACCACGGCACTGAGGGCCGCGATCCCGAGCACCGTGGCCAGCTTGCGCTTGCGCCAGGAGCGGATGCGGCCGCGCTCCGCGGCCAGGACGAAGCGGTTCAGGACGCGGTTCCAGACGGGCCAGGTCAGAACCATGGCCCAGAGCGTCATGAAGAAGATCTCCCAGTGGGAGATCGACTCGAGCAGCGGGTAGGAGCGCACGGGGTTGAGCACCAGGCCCTCGGGCTCGGCCTCGCTGCCCGCATCGCCGGCGCTCGGCGCTGCCCCGGCAGCGGCGCCCTGCGCGCTCGGATCGCGCGCCTTGAACTCGTCGCGGAAAGCGCGCGAGCGGGTCTTCAGCTCCTCGCCCATGGCGGTCGCCCCGTCCAGGTCGCCCGCCTCGCGGGCAGCGATCGCGTCCAGGAACAGCTGCTCGAAGTCGCGCAGGGGCGCCAGCGTGGCCTCGTCGAGGTAGAGCTCCATGGTGGCGATGCGCTCGCGTGCGGCGCGCAGCTGGACCGCCAGCGGATCCTCCGCAGCTCCCGCCTGCGCGCTGACGCCGCCTGCCTTCGGCGCCCCCTCGACCTCGAGCGGCGCAGCCAGGAGGCGCGCCGCCACGCTGCCCACGGCGGACATGGAGCGCGAGGCGTTCTTGTAGTCCTTGTAGTCGATCGCGTAGAGGACCAGGGGGCGATCGTTCGCGATCAGAGGCGCGTAGACCGCCGTCGCGTAGAGCAGCGCCAGCACCGCCACGCCCAGCTTGAACAGGGGCCTGCGCCCCAGCTGCTCGAACACGAGGTCCCAGTAGTCCTTGGAATACGTCTGGCCGGCCTCGCTCGCCTCGACGGGCGCGTAGCCCGTTTTGTGCGCCTCAATCATGACGAATGCGCGGGTCGACGAGCGAGTAGGTGATGTCCGAGAGCAGGATCCCGAACTGCGTCATGATGCCCACGAAGAGCGTGGTCGCCATGACGATGTAGAAGTCGCGGCGCAGGAGCCCCTCGAAGGCGTACTTGCCCATCCCGGGGATGTCGAAGACCTTCTCGACGATGATCGAACCGCCGATGAGGATCGGCAGGATCGAAGCCAGCAAGGTCAGCACCGGGATCATCGAGTTGCGCAGGGCGTGCTTGTAGACGACGACGTTCTCCGCCAAGCCCTTGGCCCGCGCGGTGCGGATGTAGTCCTGGCGGATCACCTCGAGCATGCCCGCGCGCATCTGGCGCGACAGGTAGGCGAGGCTGCCGTAGGTCAGCGTCAGGACCGGCAGGACGCAGTGCAGCACGACGTCCCAGACCTTCTCCCAGGTCCCCAGGGTGGCGAAGTCCTTGTCGGTCAGTCCGATGACTGGCAAGAGGTCGAAGCCCGTGGTGCCGAAGGCCAGGATCAGCATCAGCCCGGCCCAGAAGGTGGGCACCGAATAGAGCACGAAGAGCCCCACGGTCATGGCCCCGTCGAGCTTCGTGCCCTGGCGCCGCACCGAGAAGATCCCCAGCGGGATCGCGATCATGTACGAGAGCAGCACCGAGACCATGGACAGGGGCACCGTGACCTTGAGCCGGCCCCAGAGCTCCTCGGCGACCGGGGTCTTGCGCTGCATCTCGTCGCCCAGGTCGAAGGCCAGGAGCCCGCCCCAGGACTCCTCTCCGCTGTTGGTCACGCGGTCGCCACCATGGGTGTAGTACCAGCCGAACCAGTGGCGCACGAGGGCCTCCTGGCCCACGGCATCGACCCGCTCGGCGGGCGGCGTGGGCTCGTGACCGGTGACCTGCGCGAGGGCAAGGGAGACGCGCTGCACTCCGCCCTCGGGCCCCGAACCCGACTGGCTCCTGAGCTCGAAGAGCCGGCTCAGGAGGGCTGGCAGAGCCGCCTCCTGGCCCTCGGCCTCGAGCTCGGCCCGCGCGGCCCCCCAGGCCGCCTCGCCCGCCTCGCTGTCGAGCAACACGGCGCAGGCCGCCTGGCTGCGCTCATGGACCTCGGTGGCCGTCCCGGGCAGGGGCTCGATCGCGAGGGGCACCCCCTCCAGGGCCAGGCTTCCGTCCGCGAGCTCGAGCTCCTCCAGCTTGCGCTCGGTGTAGGGCGACGAGAACCACGGGTGCCCGTCGCGCAGCAGGTTGAAGGGCCCGATGTAGTTCAGGAACTGCACCGGCAACGCGCGGTCCAGCCCGTGCTTGCGCCGGAAGGCGTCGATGCGCGCCTCCACGTCGGCGTCCTGCCCCAGGGGCGCACCGCCCATGCCCCCCATCATCACGATCGCCGGGTCGCCGGGGGCGGCCTGGTAGAGCGTGAAGATCACCAGTGCGATCCCGAGGGTGGTCGGGATCATCAACAGGATCCGCCGCAGGACGAAT
>JAJFFA010000599.1 GCA_021776885.1 Planctomycetota bacterium | reverse complement strand
GTCGAGCACCCGCGCCCCGGCGCGCCAGGCCATGATGCGCACACTGGACTCGTCGAGCTGGTAGCCGGACTCGAGCTTGGCCGCCGGGTCAGCCAGGAACTTCCAGGGCTCGACCACGTGCTTGTTCGTGACGAAGAGGCCGCTGGGCAGGACGAAGAAGCCGGTCCCGGTGCTGCGGTGGCGCGAGCGCGTGGAGCCCAGCACGAGGTCGTACTCGGTCATCACGAAGAGCAGCGAGGGCTCGTGGTGCTGGCCGATGGACTCGAAGCCCGGCTCGGCGGCGGCCAGGCGACGGTGGTCGAACTGCTCGTAGAGGTGCAGGCCGGTCAGGACCAGCCCGAGCACCAGGGCCGCGGCCCCGGCCAGGCGCAGCAGCACCCCCTGGGGCAGGCCGTGGCGCTGGCGGTGTTCCCCGGCGTCGACCAGGGCGCGCGCCGCCTCGATCTTCGTCATCCCGAGCCACAGCCCCAGGTCCATCACCCAGGCGCGCTCGCGGGTCGAGAGCATGCCGTCGGCGTAGGCGATGTGGGCCGCGGCTTCGAGCACCGTGCGGCGCTCCCCCGCCGAGCCCAGCTCCAGGGTCCTGGGCAGGTCGGGGCGCTGCTCCTCCAGGCCGCGGGCCAGGGCTCGCGTCAGGCCGAAGGAGTGCCTGTAGCGCTCCAGCAGCGCGCGCTCCTCGGCGTGCATCCTTCCGTCGGCGCAGGCCGTCTCGTAGAGATGGCGGTAGGCGGCGCAGTACAGGTCCATCGATGCGCCGATTCTATCCGTGTGCGGCCCGGGGCGCTCAGCCCTTGTTGACGGGCTCGAGGCGGTGGAAGACGGTCCAGCGCACGATGGCCCAGCAGGCGATGAAGGCGTCCTTCAGGCCGATCTTCTTGCCTTCGTCGTAGTCGCGCCCGGCGTAGGTGATCGGCACCTCGTAGACGCGCACGCGCATCTTGGCGATCTTCGCCGTGATCTCGGGCTCGACGGCGAAGGTGCGCGACTGGATGTCCAGGCGCTGGGCGATGTCACGCTTGAAGACCTTGTAGCAGGTCTCCATGTCCGTCAGGTTCAAGTTGGTGAACATGTTGCTGAGCAGGGTCAACATGCGGTTCCCGACCGAGTGCCAGAACAGGTGCACGCGCACGTAGGCGCTGCCCGCGAAGCGGCTGCCGTAGACGACGTCGGCCTTCCCGTCCTGGATCGGCTTGAGCAGCGCGCCGTAGTCGGCGGGGTCGTACTCGAGGTCGGCGTCCTGGACCAGGACCACGTCCCCCTCGACCTTGCTGAAGCCGGTCGAGAGCGCTCCGCCCTTGCCCTGGTTGCGCTCGTGGTAGAAGCAGCGCACCTCGCTGTGACGCTTCTCGAGCTCCGCCATGATCTCCCGCGAGCGGTCGCGGGAGCCGTCATCGACGAGCACCAGCTCCTTCTCGTAGGGCGTGTCGAGGACGCGCTCGACGATGGTCTCGAGGGTGCGCTCCTCGTTGTAGACGGGCATCACGACCGACAGCTTCACGGGATTCTCCGGCTCTCCGGGGGAGGGATCTGGGGGTGTTCGGGGCGGGCTAGGGCCCCGGAGAACCGGGGCTGTGCGTGGCGGCCCCGGTGAGAGGCAGCCGATCGGGAATTCTACCCGGCTGGATCGCGGTCCATGCGCGTCAGACCGGCGAAGAGTCGGTCGATGCCCAGGAAGCCCGTGATTCCGCGCTGAAGTTCCTGGTAGCCGTAGTCTCCTTCGATGCACCAGAGGGGGCGCAGGAAGAGCGGGAAGATCTCGGCGTCGGGCCGCCGCCGGAATTTCTGCACCTGCTGCCGGCGCTCCATCCAGTGGTCCCACTGGCCGATCAGGTCGTTGATCGCGATCAGGTCGGCCAGGGCGATGCGCGAGGTCGAGGCTTCGCTCTGGCCCATGCGCCGCAGCCGGCGCCAGAGGCGTGCCAGCCGCCCGGCGCGCCCCGGGGCGCCCAGGCGCTCGATCCGGAAGGCGTCGGCGTCGCGCAGGCCCGAGCCCAGGTACGTGCGGCGCGTGGCCAGGGCCAACATGGCCGGGAGCACCTTCTCGAGGTTCGGGTCGTCGTAGTTCTTGAAGCAGGCGAGCAGCGGGTTGCGCACCTGGATCACCCGCAAGTGCTCGGGCGGGACCCGGCTGCTGGTGCTCGAGTGGTGGTGGTAGCAGACCGCGCTGGGGACGTAGCGCACCGAATAGCCCAGGACCCAGGTGCGCCAGCCCAGGTCGACGTCCTCGTAATAGGCGAAGAACTCCTCGTCGAAGCCCCCCACCTGCGCGTAGACCTCGGCGTCCATGGCCATGGCACCGCCACAGGCGAAGAGAGTCAGGCAGGGGGCGTCGAACTCGGCCCCCGGGGCCTCCTCGTACCCGCGCTGGATGCCAACGCCGTAGAAGTTCATACCGCCCCCCGCGGAGTTCATGCGCTTCCCGTCCCAGGACAGCATGCGCGCGGTGGTGGCCTCGCAGTCGCGGGCCACGATGGGCGCCACGAGCTCGCGCAGAAAGGCCGGCTCGACGCGGATGTCGTTGTTCAGGAAGACGAGCACCTCGGCCTCGCTGGCCTCCCGCGCGCCCTGGTTGCAGCCCGCGCTGAAGCCCACGTTGCGCTCGTTCTGCAGCAGCCGCACCCAGTCGAACTTCGAGCGCACGAACTCGGCGCTGCCGTCGCTCGAGCCGTTGTCCACCAGGACCACCTCGAAGCGCTCGCGCGGGTAGTCGAGGGCCGCGAGGCTCTCGAAGCAGCCGCTCAGGTGGCCGCGCCCGTTCCAGTTCAGGATCACGATCCCGACCCGCGGCAGCTCGCCGTCGGCGAGGGCACGCGAGGCGGGGACCTCGAGGGAGTCCTTGGGGACGGGTTGGAGCTTCAAGCGTGCAGGTTGATGAGGAGCGAGCGCGGCACGATAGGCCCCCGCACGGCCCCAGACAAGCGGATCCGCGCGCGCGAGAGCGCTCACCTTCCGGGATCCGCTCCCACGGCGTAGGGTTGGCGTGGCTCCGAATCCAAGTGAATCCCCCAAGGAGGAATGAATGCTGCCGCTTCGTCGCTCTCTCTCGCTTGCCCTGGCGCTGGTCGCCCTGGTCTCGACGCCAGCCCCTGCCCGGGCGCAATGTGCCACCCCCGACGGGCTCGACGGGGGCCCCTGCTGTGCCCTCGCCAGCCCCAACTACCCCACCCTCGGCACCTTCACCCAGGGCGCCCGGAACATCTGCTTCCGCGACTGCGCCGTGGAGGCGGAGGACGTCTGCCGCGCGCGCTGGACCCCGACCTCGTCGCCCTCGTCCACCTGCGCCTTCCAGAACATGAAGGTCGAGCTGCGCGACGCCAGCACCGCGTTGAAGTGGCGCGGCAAGGTGCGCCTGACCTACTCGCGCACCTGGTCCGAGACCGACCCGTCGGGCAACAGCTACCAGGTCTGGCGCTTCCTCGCCAACGGCCGCCTGCGCCCCTTCGCGGCCGCGGGCCCGATGCCCTGCCCTGTGCCGGTCTGCACCAGCACCTTCAACAACATGCACGTCTCGGGCTACCTCGACTACGCCGAGGAGTGCTCCTCGGGTGCGCCTTCCTACGCCTGGATGCTGACCCACGGCTGTGACTCGGTGGACCACGCCGCCGGGTTCCCGCGTGGCGGGGCCTTCCACCCCGGGCGCACGTACACCTTCGTCGGCCCGTCCGCCGGCTTCAACACCAGCCCGCTGGTGCCGGCCGAGGGCGGTGGCGGCGTCACCGAGGGCCTGCGCACGATCGTCGCCGGTCCCCAGTGTCGCTTCGACGAGCGCCTGGACCACTTCATGATGCCCCTGGGCGACGGCTGCCTGTGCGGCAACGCCACCAACAACCAGTGGACCGTGTCCCAGATTCAGCTCAGCACGACCTGCGGGACGACGATGTTCTCCGGCACCGGCTTCCCCGACCTGCCGGGCTTCGTCTCGATGGGCATCGGCTCCTGGACCGATCCCAACACCTTCCCGGGCCTCGAGCTCGTGCGCTGGAACGCCATGCAGGCCCAGTGGCAGGAGCCCTGCGCCGGGGTCAACACGGTCGAGCTGTTCTACGGCGCG
>JAJFFA010000598.1 GCA_021776885.1 Planctomycetota bacterium | reverse complement strand
GGGCCTGCCGGCTCCCCTGCGTGCGGCCGGCGCCAGCGGGGGCTGGAGCTACCGCGCGCCCCTGATCGACCCCGCGCGCCACCTGGCCTGGCTCGAGGCGGGGCTCGCGCGGCCCGTGCGACGGGCCCTGGTCACGGACCTGAAGGAGGTGCCGGGCCCGCTGGTCGTGAACGCCAGCGGCTACCGCGCGGGGAGCCTGACCCGCGACCCCGCCCTCGTCCCCAGCTTCGGCCAGACCTGGACCGTCGAGCTCGACGGGGCCGCTGCCGACCTCTGTGTGATCGACGCACGGGACGGGGCGCGGCTGTTCCATGCGCTGGGAGCACCGGGGTCAAGGGGCGCGTCGGGGTCGTTCGTCGTCGGTGGCTTCGATGAACCCTGGGCCGGCGACGGAGCCCCGCCCTGGGACGCGATCCCGAGCGCGGCACGCCGCGCGGAGCTCCAGCGTCGCTGCACCGAGCGCGGCCTCACTCCCCGCGGCGAGGGGCTTCTGCGCGCCGGCTGGCGTCCGGTGCGCGCGGGGGGGCCGCGGGTCGAGTGCGAGGGGCGGGTCGTCCACGCCTACGGTCACGGTGGGGCGGGCTTCACCCTGGCCTGGGGCTCGGCGGGCCAGGTCGTCGAGCGGGTCCGCGACCTCGCCACGAAGTGCCGTTCCTGGGCGGAATGAGTTTCAGCGCGGCCTGCTAGACTCCTCGGCGTGACCTGTTTTCAGCGCTCTCCGTCCGCGCCGGCGGCCCTCCTGCTCCTGGCCCTCGCGTCCGGCTCGGCGGGCTGTGCGCAGGAGGTCGACGTGCCGCCCAACGTCGTGCTGGTCTGCATCGATACGGTGCGCGCGGACCACACGAGTGCCTACGGCTACGGCAAGCCGACCACCCCCGAGCTGGAGCGCATCGCGGCCGAGGGGCTGCTCTTGCGGCACCACTTCGCGAACGCCTCGTGGACCAAGCCCTCGGTGGCGTCGATCCTGTCCGGGCTGCACCCCAGCGCCCACGGCTCGCGCGAGGGTCAGTTCTCGGGGCGCAACAAGTCGGAGCCCGCCAGCGTCGACGTGCTGGCCGAGGGCCTGGTGCTGTTGCCCGAGGCCTTCGCCGAGGCCGGCTACCGCACCGTGGCCCACGTCACGAACTACAACATGCTCGAGCGCTTCGGGTATGCCCAGGGCTACGACGACTACCGCTTCGTCGAGAATGCGACGCTCCTGCCCAAGGTCAACGGCTCGGACCGTGACGCCATCGGCACCGCCCTCGAGGTCCTGAAGGACAGCGAGCAGCCGGTCTTCGCGTGGGTACACCTGATGAGCGTGCACCAGTACCAGGCTCCCGAGGAGCTGCGCATCTTCGAGAGCGAGACCGAGACCCCGATCGACCACAGCGCCCCGGGGCACGGTCGGGTGCGCGACTACACGGTGCTCGAGAAGGCGCTCGCGGACTACGACGCGTCGATCCGCTACACGGACTCCCTGGTCGGCGAGCTCTTCGACTTCATCCGCACGCAGGCGCCGAACACGGTGCTGGTCATCACCTCGGACCACGGTGAGGAGTTCTACGACCACGGCGGCTTCGAGCACGGCACGTCCCTCTACAACGAGCTCTTGGCCGTGCCCTGCGTGCTGTGGGGACCGGGCGTGCCCAGGGGAGAGGTGCTGACCGGGATCAGCGACTCCCTGGACCTGTATCCGACGCTGCTCGAGCTGGCCGGGATCGAGAGCGCGGGGCGTGGCCTGCCCGGGCGCTCGGTGATCGAGAACGGGCGGCCGGCGGGCAAGAGCACCAGCTTCGGCGAGCAGCACCAGCGCGGCCTGTTCCGGCGCTACTCCCTGGTGCAGGACGGCAAGAAGCTGATCGAGAGCCGGCACAAGCGCAAGCCGGAGCAGAACTACTCCGAGCTCTTCGCCGACGGCCTCGGTCCGGAGCTGGAGCTGATCGAGGAGGAGTCGGAGGAGCGCGCGCGCATGCGTGACGCGGTCGAGCTGCTCAAGCGCGCCGCCGAGGACGCCCACGCGCAGGTGGTGGGGGAGACGGCGCGCGCCGCCCTGGATCAGGACGACCTCGATCGCCTGCGGGCCCTGGGCTACGCGGGCGAAGAGGAAGACGAGTAACCCGGGGTGGCCCGGCGACCCCGGGCGACCCTCGAAAAAGGGTCGGGGCGCGAGGGAGGGAAGTCCCATCGCGCCCCCGAGGCAATCCTCGTTGTGTCGCCGGGTTGCCTGCCAGCGCCCGGGCGACACCCCTTCTAGGGCGCTCAGGGGGGGCGGTTACACCGCCCCTGGGATCTTTTTTCCGGTCGGGGATACTGTCAGGGTCCCTTCAGCGCCCACCCGGAGTTCCACATGCGCATTCCTTGTCTAGCCCTCGCCGCCGCGCTCCTGACCCCCGCCGCCGCGGCGCAGAACTGCAACAACACCTCGACCGGACGCACGCCCCTGAACGACCTGGCCGGGGGCAGCTACCAGGGCTTCGAGGGTGGGCTCTTTCCGGGCGGGAGCAACGCCGAGCCGGCACGGCATCTCGTGGGGGGCATGCGCCAAGCGCTGCAGGTCGTGCCCCGTGATGCCGCCGGGAACCCGGACCCCGCCGGCAAGATCGGCTTCATCGCCCTGGGGATGTCGAACACGCGCAACCACTTCCAGGCCTTCAGTGCCGCGACCGAGCAGGACGCCCTGCGCGACCCGCGGGTGATCGTGGTGAACACCGCCCAGGGTGGGCAGCCGGCCGAGGACGTGGACGACCCGGCCGCGCCCTACTGGGACTTCGTCGACGCGCGCC
>JAJFFA010000597.1 GCA_021776885.1 Planctomycetota bacterium | reverse complement strand
CACGGGCCCCGTGTCCAACGATGGTCCCACGGGCCCGGCCGTGGTGGCCTCGTTCACGGTGCGCGTGGCGGGCGCCACCTGGCTGCGCCTCGGGTTCGAGCGCGCACTCCTGGCCGGCGACCCGGGTCGTGACGGCAGCTTCCTGCGCATCACCTCCCACGCGGATGGCGCTGTGCAGGAGCTCAACCGTGAGCACGTGCGCCAGTGGCAGAACCACACGGCGTACTTCAACGGCGACGCGCTGCAGGTCGACGTCCTGGCCTGGCCGGGGACGGGGCCGAGCCGTCTGGTCGTCGCCAAGGTCTTCGCGGGCGACCCTCCGGCGTCCCAGGTGACCCAGTGCGGCAACCAGGACGACCGTGTCCCCTCGAGCGACCCGCGGGTCGGACGCCTCGTGCCCCTGGGCTGCACGGCGTGGCTGATCGACGACTGCGCCAACTGCCTCCTGACGGCGGGGCACTGCTCGCCCCCGACCACGCTGCAGTTCAACGTTCCGGCGTCCGGGCCCAACGGCAGCCTGAACCAGCCGAGCCCCGACGATCAGTACTCGTTCGATCCCTCCTCGCTGCAGTCGGCCCAGGGGGCCGTGGGCAACGACTGGGGCTACTTCGGCGTCTTCCCGAACTCGAACACGAACCTGACGCCGGCCCAGGCCCAGGGCGCTGTCTTCACCCTGCAGCTGCCGCCGGCCTTCAACGCGTCGGAGAACATCCGCATCACCGGCTTCGGGGCCGACACGGGCCCCGACAACCAGACCAACCAGACCCACGTCGGACCCTGGAGCAGCGTCTCGGCCACGACGGTCCAGTACCGCACGGACACCGAGGGCGGCAACTCGGGCTCGCCGGTGATCCACGAGGAGACCGGTGTCGCCATCGGGATCCACACCCACGGGGGCTGCGGCAACACGTCGGGCAGCAACGCGGGCACGGCCTCGAGCAACGCGGCCCTGCAGCTGGCCCTCTCGAACCCCCTGGGCGTGTGCAATCCCCTGATCTCGGGTTGTGACGATGTCCCCGGCACGCCCTACTGCGACTGCACCTCTGCGGCGCCCTGCGCCAACGAGAGCACGGGTGGGGGCTGCCTGCACTCGGGCGGAGTCGGAGCGCTCGCGGACGCGAGTGGCTCGGACAGCGTCGTTGCGGACGACCTGGTCATCAGCATCGACGCCATGCCGACGAACAAGTCGGGGCTGATCTTCATGGGACCGACCCAGGTCCAGCTGCCCTTCGGCGACGGCCAGCGCTGTGTCGGCGCCGGTGGCGCCGGGACCTTCCGCTGGGGCGTGCTGAACTCGGGGGCCGCCGGGCGCATCGAGATCGGTCCGGGCCTGGTGGCGGCCTCGGCCCAGCGCTTCCCGGCGGCAGGGCAGATCGCCTCGGGGGACACCTGGAACTTCCAGGGCTGGTTCCGCGACCCGATGGGGCCCTGCGCCTCGGGCTTCAACACGTCCAGCGCGGTCTCGGTCACCTTCGCCCCCTAAGATCTGGGCGGCGATCCAGGCGGCGATCCGGGCTGCCGGAATTGGCCGCGAAAGTTCCGTGTGACCCCATTGAATCCACGGGTCCAGGGGAACTACAGGTCCATGGCCCGGGAAGACGGCAGGCAGCGATACGAGGGGTCGACAGGGGCCGGCAGTCCCCTGCGCCGTCGCGAGACGGCTCGACCTTTCCTTCCCGGACCACTTCTCCCTCCGTGGAGCCCGTCCGAGCCTTGTGCCTGGGCGGGCTCCCATTGGGATTGGGGGAACTGGCTGGCTTCCGTGTGGGTCCCCCGGAGCGACCCCCCAGGGAGCCGCCGTCGAAAGCGCCTGAGTGCCCCTGCGCTGCTCCAAGCATGGCGTCGGCCTGTCCGCAGCGGGCCCCGGACCCTCGGAATGGCCCGGCCCCAGGGCCTCCGCGCTCGACCCCCGCGCCGTAACTTCCTTTGAACATGGCACTTCAGGCCGGCCGGACCCCGCGAACCCACACCGAAGCCAGCCAGTTCCGGTAGAGTCGAATGGATGCGGCGGGGGCAGGGAACGGGGCTTGGATGCCTCACGGTCGAGCAGCTGGGCGACCTGCTCAGCGGCGAGCTGGGTGCCCCCGAGCGCCTGGCTCCCGAGGGCCATCTCGCGGACTGCGCAGCCTGCCGCGAGACCCTCGAGGCGATGCGGGTCGATCACGAGCTGTTCGAGGAGCTGCGCGGCGTGTGGGACGGGGACGTGCCCCCCGCGAGCGACGAGCTGCCCGAGATCGATGGATACCGGATCCTGCGCGAGATCCACCGCGGCGGTCAGGGGGTGGTCTACGCGGGCGAGCGCTGTGCCGACGGCCGCCCCGTGGCCCTGAAGGTGCTGCTCTCCGGACCCCATGCCTCGCTGCGCGAGCGGCGGCGCTTCGAGCGCGAGATCGACCTCGTCGCCAGCCTGAGGCACGAGGGCATCGTCGTCATCGAAGCCAGCGGGGTGACCCGCGGGCTGCTCTGGTGCGCGCTCGAGTACATCGAGGGCGAGACCCTCGAGCGCTACCTGGCACGGGCGGGGCTCGACCTGCGCGGGCGACTCGCGCTCTTCTTGCGCATCGCCGAGGCCGTGGCCTACGCGCACCGGCGAGGCGTGCTGCACCGCGATCTGAAGCCGGCCAACGTCCTGGTCGACGCCCAGGGGGCGCCGCACGTGCTCGACTTCGGGCTCGCCCGTCCCTTGCGCGTCGCCGGGGCTGCGCCCTTGACCCTGTCCGGCGAGTTCGTGGGGACCCTGGCCTATGCGTCGCCCGAGCAGGTCGACGAGGGGGCCGAGGTGGATACGCGCAGCGATGTCTACTCCCTGGGCGTGCTGCTGTACGAGATGCTGGCGGGCACCCTGCCCTACGACGCGTCGGGACCACTCGACGCGGCCGTGCGCGTGATCCGCGAGTGTGAGCCGGCGGAGCTCCCCGCCCTGGATGGGGGCAACGCCGAGCTCGCCACGGTGCTGCGTACGGCCCTGTCCAAGGACGCCGACGGGCGCTACCCCACGGTGGACGCGTTCGCTCGCGACGTACGTCACTGGCTCTCGGGCGAGCCGATCGTCGCGCGGCGTTCGAGTGTCGGGCACCTCGTCCTGCGCAGCATCGTTCGGCACCGCCTCGGGGTCGGGGTGGCCCTCGGGGCGAGCCTCGCCCTGGCGATCGTGGCGTTCACCCTCGTCTCGGCTCAGCTGCGGGTCGAGCGCGGTCGACGCGTGGCGGCGGAGACGCGTGCTGTCTTCGCGCAGATCCTCGACG
>JAJFFA010000596.1 GCA_021776885.1 Planctomycetota bacterium | reverse complement strand
TGCTCGCCGGGAAGGGCGGCGTGGATCGCGCGCCAGGCGTCGTGCTCGCCCTTGGCGGAGGTGATGAAGACGGGCACCTCTACCCGAGCTGCAGCCTTGGCGATCCAGTCGTCGGGGCGATCGAAGCGGGCGAAGTATTCGCCGGGCGAGAAGCACAGCACGGCATCGACCTCGTCCCCCAGCTCGGCGGCGACGACGAGCACCAGGGCGGCCGAGTAGGAGCTGCCCCACAGAACCAGCTTGCCCCGGGCCCAGTGCGCGCGTGCCTGCTCGACCGCGGCCACGATGTCGGGCAGCGCGTCGGGATAGTCGCTGCCCTTCTCTTCGGCCTTGGAGCGGCGTGCGGTCTCGTTGGCGACGCCATTCACTTCCTTGCCGGAGCGCTGGTCGAGCGCGAGGCAGTTGAAGCCCAGGGCGTTCAGCCTGGGCGCGATCTCGCGGTACTCGCCGCGACTCCAGCCGGCCTGATGGCAGAGGACGACGAAGGGTGCCTTCGGATCCTCGTGCGCCAGATAGAGGTCGGCGCTGACCCCGAGCCCATCGGCCGCGCTGAAGGTGACGGTCTCGAAGGCGGGGTCGTCGAGGCCGGGGGTGGAGAGGCTGAGGGCGAGGAGCGGGGCGAGGAGCGGATTCATCGACGCAGTGTAAGGGCTGCGGGCGCCGCGGCGCTGGCGACGCCGGCCTGGCCCGCCCACGGCATGCCCTGGGGCCCGCCCGCTACGTCCAGGCGTGGAACTGCCGGTCGCGCACGCGCAGCAGCGTCCCGATGGTCGTCGCCGCGTTGATCAGTCCCACGTGGGTGTACGCCTGGGGGAAGTTGCCCAGGAGCTCACCGCTCTGCATGTCCACGTCTTCGCTGAACAGACCCAGGGGGTTGGCCTTGGCGCAGACGCGCTGGAAGGTCTCGATCGCCTCGTCCAGCTTGCCCGCCAGGGCCAGGGCCTCGATCCACCAGAACGAGCAGATCGTGAAGGCGCTGCGCGGGCTCCCGAAGTCGTCCTCGTGCACGTAGCGCATCACGCCACCTTCGCGCACCAGGATCTCGCGGTAGCGATCGAGAGTGGACAGGAAGCGCGGGTCGGTGGCCGGCAGGATGCCGATGATCGGCATCAAGAGGATCGATGCGTCGGCCTGGTCGCCGCCGAAGGACTGCACGAACATGCCGAGCTCGGCGTTGTAGCCCTCGGACAGGACCCGTGCGCGCATCACGTCGGCGCGCTGCTGCCAGTCCTCGGCCTCGGCGTCCTGCTCGAAGTGTCGAGCGAGGACCGCGCCGTGGTGCAGGGCCGCCCAGCACATCGCGCGCGAGAAGGTGTGTGGGCGGGGATCGGCGCGGTACTCCCAGATACCCAGGTCGCTCTTGTCGAAGGCGTCGATCGCTCCGGCGACCATGCGTCGCACCAGGGGCAGCCAGACGGTCTCGTCCTCGACGTGCACGCGCTCGTCGGCGATCAGGGTGCGCAGGCACAGCACCACCTCGCCCATCAGGTCGTGCTGGACCTGCTCGGCGGCCTGGTTGCCGATGCGTACCGGCTTGGTGCCCTCGTAGCCGGCCAGGTGATCGAGCTCGATCTCGGTCAGGTCACGCTCGCCGCCGATGCCGTAGAGCGGCTGAAGCGGGCCGCTCTCCGCGACATCGAGGACGAACTGCAGGAAGTTGCGACCCTCCTGGAAGTGCCCGGTGCGGCGCAGGGCCTCGACCGTGAAGACCGCGTCGCGCAGCCAGCAGTAGCGGTAGTCCCAGGTGCGCGGCTCGCCCAGGGCCTCGGGGATGCTGGTCGTGGCCGCCGCGATGATCGCGCCGGTCTCGCCGTAGGCGTGCAGCTTCAGGCACAGGGCCGAGCGGATGACCTCGCGGTCTGCGAAGCCAGCCAGGGAGCTGGACTGGACCCAGGAGCGCCAGCCCGCGACGGTCAGGTCGAGGTCGCGGCGCACCTCGTCGAGGTGCAGCGGGTCGGACACGTGGCCGCAGTCGAGGACGAAGTAGCGCGGCCGATCCAGGGCGAAGGACTGCCCGTTGATGATGTAGGGCGCGGGCAGGTTGCTGTACAGCGTGTGCGGCATGCCGCCGACCCCGGCGAAGGACACGCCGTGGTCGATGGGCACCAGGTCGGGGTGCAGGCGGCCGTAGTCGGGCCGCGGGTCGAAGTCCACGGTCAGGCGTGGCTTGCCCTGGATCGGGACCAGGTAGCGGATCATGCGCAGGGGCGAGCGGTGGCGCAGGCCGACCGGGATGCGCGGCATGAAGTCGATCAGCTCCCAGATGTCGTCACCGCGCTGGAAGCGGGTGCGCAGCACGTTGGTGTTGCGCAGGTACGCCATCTGGCCGTCGAGCTCCTCGCCCTGCCAGCGGAAGCGCCAGGTGCCGCCCTTCTCACGGTCGAGCAGGCGACCGAAGATCGAGGGCGAGTCGAAGCGCGGCATGCAGAGCCAGTCGACGCCCGAGTCCGGGTGGACGAGCGCGATCAGGCTCGCGTTGCCGATGACTCCCTGGACGAGGCTCATGCCGCAGGAGTGATACGGAGGGGTGCTCCGCGATTGCCAATGGAAAGGGGGGGAAGTGCGCACCCGCGCCGTGGCGTGCGCGTCATGAGGGGGCGTGGTGCGGGCCAGGGAGCCGT
>JAJFFA010000595.1 GCA_021776885.1 Planctomycetota bacterium | reverse complement strand
GGGCACTGCTGCTCGGCAGCGAGCGCCTGGGCATGAGGTCGCTCGCTATCCCCTAAGCCTTGGCCGCGCACCGGCTTACGGGGCTACTTGGCTTGCGCCGCCCCCGGGCTGGCTGCTACTCTCCCGCCCCGCTCCGGCGCGACCTGCCCCCTCCCCCCGCTGCCCCCACGACCGCCCATGGGCCAAAAAGACATCAAGACGCCGGACGCTGCCGGTGGCGAGCTGCGGCACTTCGTGCGCGCCTTGCTCGAGGACGTGCGCGCCCTCGAGCGCATGATCGAAGAGGGGCGCATCGAGTCCGGCGTGCGGCGCATCGGCGCCGAGCAGGAGATGTTCATCGTCGACGCCTCGCTGCGCCCGGCGCCGAAGGCGATCGAGATCCTCAAGCGACTCGAGGGCGGGCCGTTCACCTACGAGCTCGCCAGCTTCAACCTGGAGGCGAACCTCTCGCCCCAGCCGCTCTCGGGGAACTGCCTCTCGGCGATGGAGGCCGAGCTGATCGATGCGGTGGCCCAGGCGCGTGCGGCGGCGATGGCAGAGGGCACCGACGTGCTCCTGACCGGCATCCTGCCGACGCTGCAACAGAAGGACCTGACCCTGGCGAACATGGTCCCCTTCCCGCGCTACCACGCCTTGAACCAGGTGATGAGCGAGCTGCGCGGGGGGAAGTTCCAGACCTACATCAAGGGGCTGGACGAGCTCAGCGTCTCCCACGACAACGTGATGATGGAGGCCTGCAACACGAGCTTCCAGGTGCACTTCCAGGTCGGCGCCGAGGAGTTCGCGAACCTCTACAACCTGGCCCAGGCCGTCACCGGCCCGGTGCTGGCGGCGGCGGTCAACTCCCCGGCCCTGCTGCAGCATCGGCTCTGGCACGAGACGCGCGTCGCCCTCTTCCAGCAGTCCCTCGACGTGCGCTCCGAGACCCTGGTGCAGCGCGGCACGCGACCGCGGGTGACGTTCGGGGATCGCTGGATCGAGAACTCGGTGCTGGAGATCTTCCGCGAGGACATCGCGCGCTTCCGCGCGCTGCTCTCGACGGACCTGGGCGAGTCCTCGATGGCGATGCTCGACCGTGGCGAGACGCCGCCGCTCAAGGCCCTGTGCCTGCACAATGGCACCGTCTACCGCTGGAATCGGCCGTGCTACGGCGTGAAGGACGGGCAGGCGCACCTGCGCATCGAGAACCGCGTCATGCCCGCCGGGCCGACGATCGCGGACGAGATCGCGAACGCGGCCTTCTTCTTCGGCCTGATGGTCGGGCTCGACCGCAGCTACGGCGACGTGCGCGACGTGATGAGCTTCGACGACGCCAAGAACAACTTCATCGCGGCGGCGCGCTACGGGCTCAACGCCCAGTTCCGCTGGGTGAAGGGCAAGACCTCGACGGCGCGCGACCTGATGCTGCAGCACCTGATCCCGCTCTCACGCGACGGGCTGCGCGAGAAGTCCATCGACCAGGTCGACATCGACCGCTTCCTGGGGTTGATCGAGGAGCGCGTGCAGAGCGAGCGCACGGGAGCGCAGTGGGCCCTCGACTCCCTGAACGGAATGCCGCACGAGGCGACGCGCTACGAGCGCCACCACGCCCTGACCCGGGCCATCGCCAGCAACCAGCGTGGCGGCGAGCCGGTCCACACCTGGCCCCTGGCGCAGCTCGAGAGCGCCTCGCCGGAGGACTGGCGCGACAGCTTCGCGACGGTCGAGCAGATCATGACCAGCGACGTCTTCACGGTCGGGCCCGAGGACGTGATCGATCTGGCCGCCAGCCTGATGGACTGGGAGCACCTGCGCCGCGTGCCGGTGGAGGACAGCGATGGCCGCCTGGTGGGCCTCCTGACCCAGCGCGGGCTGCTGCGCCTGGGGCAGCGCGCCAACAAGACCGGGGCGGACGTCCCCGTCGCGGTGCGTGACGTGATGCGCCCCAATCCGGTCACCATCGCCCCCGACGCCTCCACCCTGGAGGCCTTCGAGACCATGCGCCGTCACAAGGTCGGGTGCCTGCCCGTAGTCAAGGATGAGCGGCTCGTGGGTATCGTCACCGAGCACGACTTCATGGAAGTGGCCGGGATGTTGCTCGAGGAAAAGCTGCGCGAAGCCCGATGAATAGCCCTGTGGCGGAGCTCTTGGCGCCTACCGAACCCCGGCCTTCGAAGCCCGACCCGTTTCCGCGTCGCCTCGGCGTGCACGACACCGGCGTGGCCGGGCCGACCCTGATCGTGACCGTGGGCGTGCACGGCAACGAGCCGTCGGGCGTGGACGCGGGCCGCGCTGTGCTCGAGGAGCTGGCCGTCCTGGGTCTGCCGTTTCGGGGCCGGCTGGTCGTCCTGGTGGGCAACCGCGCCGCCCTGGCCCAGCAGAAGCGCTACCTGCACACGGACCTGAATCGGGTCTGGCGTGGCGAGTCCGTCGCGGCCCTGGCCACGCGTCCGGCGGCGGAGGACCACGCGGAGCAGGCCGAGATGCGCTCCCTGGCGGCGGAGATCGAGTCCGAGATCGAGCGCGCGCGCGGGCCGGTCTGCCTGATCGACCTGCACGCGACGTCGGCGCGCGGCGCCCCCTTCGTCGTGATCGGCGACACCCTCGAGAACCGCCAGCTGGCCCGGGCTCTGCCGATCCCGGCGGTGGCCGGGCTGAACGAGAAGGTGGAGGGCGCGCTGGTCCTGTGGATGACGCGACGCGGCTTCCCGGCGATCGTCATCGAAGGCGGCTGCACGGGCGACCCCGCCACGCTGCAGAA
>JAJFFA010000594.1 GCA_021776885.1 Planctomycetota bacterium | reverse complement strand
CAGCGTCATCTTGCCCTCGCGCAGATCCGCCATCGGCTGCTTGCCGAGATCGGCCAGGACGGCGTCGTAGTCGAGACAGTCGTCCCGCAGCTGGAAGGCCAGACCGAGCTGGCGACCGTACTCGCAGATGCGCTTGCGCTCGCCGCGGGTCACGCCCCCGAGCAGCCCGCCGATCTCGCAGCAGTTGGACAGCAGCGTCGCGCTCTTGCGTTCGATCACCTCGTAGTAGTGGCTCTCCGTCACGTCGACGTCGAAGCTGCGCTCGAGCTGGAGCAGCTCGCCCTCCGCCATCGAGGCGATCGTGTTCGCAAAGCTCTCGACGATCTCGAGCTGGCCGTCCTGGATGATGATCGAGGAGGCGCGCGCGTAGAAGTAGTCGCCCGCGAGCACCGCGCGCCGGTTGCCCCAGATGGCGTTGGCCGCCGGACGGCCCCGGCGCATCTCCGCGAGATCCACGATGTCGTCGTGGATCAGGGAGGCCTTGTGGAAGCACTCGATGGCGACGCCCAGCTTGGCCAGCTCGGGGTCGTGGGGCGGGGCCTCCTCGGAGTCGAGGGCCGAGAGCGCCAGGTGCACGCAGGCGCCGAGGTACGGGCGCCAGCGCTTGCCGTCCCGGGCCAGCCACTCGCGGGCGATGCGGTCGGTCTGGGTCGCGGCCGGACCCATGCTCTCTTCCAGGGCGGAGGGGCTGAACCAGCCCTTGACGTCGTCCTTGTAGGCGTCGAGGTCGAGCCGGTAGGTCTTGTCGTCGGAGGTCAGGTGGATCACGTCCCAGACCTGATCCAGATCGACGTTGGTGTTGACGCAGTCGTCCTGCAGCAGGGGGATCGACATGCCCGGGATGGCGACGGCCTCCATGTGCGGGAAGCACTTCTCGAGCACGTTCAGGCAGGAGACGCCGACGATGGCGTCGATCTTGCCCGTCTCGATCATGGCGCGCACGACCGCGGAGCCCTCGGCGATCAGGGTCGCGTAGCCCAGGCGGTCGGCTTCGACCGTGAGGTCCTGGATCGAGCACAGCCCACACTCCTTGCAGAGCATGCCGAACTGATCGAAGGGGGCCGGGCAGTGCTCCTCGACGCGCAGGCACTTCGGCAGGAGCAGGAGGCGCCGCTCGTAGGGCACCCGCGCCAGGTCCTCGCGCCAGGCCTCGTTGTTCAGGATCACGGCGGCGTAGTCGGCGTAGACCAGGTCCAGGCCGGCCTGGTCGCAGACCGTCTTGGCGTGCACGCGCAGGTCCTGCAGGGGGATCGGCGGGACCAGGCGCTCGGCCTCGACGTAGCGCGCGCAGGCCTGCTTGACCTGCTCGCGTCCCGCGCGGTCCGCGGGGATGTTCGACTGCACCGGACGCCACTTCTGCTGCGGGATCCGCGCGGGCAGGATCGGCAGGAGCTGGGCGTCCGAGGGCAGGCCGGCCGGGGATGCGGCCGGCTGGCCGCTGGACGTGCCGGGGGCCTGACCCGGGGTGGGGGCCGACGCGGGGCTCGATACGGTCTCGGATTCAGTGCGTTCGATCACGGGTGGGCTCGCTTCAAGTGTAGGCGCCGAAGCCGAAGAACCAGTGCTTCTTCGCGAAGCGGTACAGCCAGTGCTTCTCCCGGATCTCGTTGCCCGGGTTGTGCTGGCTGTTCAGGGAAGTCATGGCCGCGAGCTCGGCGTGGGCCGCGCCGCGGGCCGTGGTGTCGCGCGAGTCGTTGCGCTCGACGACCTCCTTCAGGAGGTCGGGACGCTCGAGCACGATGCAGCCGCGGGTGGCCTCGGCCGCCGTGCTGCGGAAGTCCTTCAAGAGCTGCGACTCGGTGATCGTCTTGTACAGGTCGCCATCGTTGTCGCCGACCTTCTCGTTGGCGAACTGCACGATGGGGCAGGGCTCGATGTCGCCCCAGGGCGAGATGTGGTGGCTGATGCCCGTGGCCGCGGGGCACAGGGCCTGGCCCTTGTCGTCCCAGTAGGCGTCGACGAAGGCGATCGCCTTCTCGCTGCGCATCTCGACCGCGAAGCGGCGCACGCTCAGGACCTGGTCCGGGGTCAGGGCCAGCTCCGGCGCCGCGTCCGGCCCCACGGCGCGGTAGGTGTGGAACCAGCAGTAGTGCACACCCAGCTCGATCAACCGGTCGACCCAGGCCTCGCTGACCAGGTCGTCGAAGTTGGTCTGGCAGACGCTGGTGGCGACGCCGGTGATCAGGCGGTGGCGGATGCAGGTCTCGATGCCGGCCAGGGTCTTGCCCAGCACGTCCCTGCGTCCGCGGCGCTCGTCGCTGACGTTCGCGGTGCCCTCGACGCTGATCAGCGGCGTGGCGTTGCCCACGCGGCGCAGGTCGGCGGCCACCTCGTCGGTGATGTAGTGGCCGTTGGTGAAGATCTGGAAGTAGCAGTCGGGGTGCGCCTCGAGGATGCGGATCAGGTCCGGGTGCAGGAACGGCTCGCCGCCCAGGATCCCGAAGAACGAGTTGCCGTGGCTCTTGGCGTTCTTGATCAGCTTGTCGAGCTCGTCGAACTCGATCTTGGCCTGGGGCGCGGCCACGTCGACCCAGCAACCGGTGCAGCGCAGGTTGCAGCTGTTGATGATCGAGATGTAGAGGAAGGGCGGGAAGACCTCGCCCTTCTTGAGGCGCTTCTTGAAGCGCTGCACCGAGCGCATGCCCTTGAAGCCGAAGTTGTAGCCGAACTTCCACAAGAGGCGCGCGTCGGTGGAGCGCAGCATGCGACTGGCGAGGGAGAGGATCATCAGATGCCCCAGTCGTCGGTGGTGGAGGGCGGCCGGGTGTCGGCCACGGTACGCGAGCGCTCCATGCGCTTCTTCATCTTCTCCTGGGCGCGGCGTGCGCGCTCCTCGATATCGCCCGCGGAGGGCAAGCTCATCAGCACCTCGTCCGGGATCTCGAGGTCTTTCTTCAGGGCCTTGAGGCAGCGCTTGCGCTCGAGCAGGGCGCGCGACTCGTCGCGCTCGGTGGAGAAGCGCTTGCGCGCGCCGTCGCTGCGCTCCTTGAGCGAGGCGTAGATGTCGCCCCCCAGGAGCGCCGAGATGTCGACCTTCATCGACTCCTGGGCCACGTCCTCGGCCTTGACCACGTCCCCGTTGATCGGCCCCTTCTTGTACTTGGGGAAGAGGATCGCGACCTCGGGGCAGACCCGCGAGCAGGCCGGGCAGTTGGTCTTGCAGTTGTCGTTGTTCTGGACCTGGATCTCCTTCGCGTCGTCGACGCCGTAGACGTCGAAGAGGCAGAAGGACAGGCACTGCATGCAGTTCGTGCAGCGGTCGTAGTCGATGACCGGGAACCAGGGCGTCCAGGCCCCGGGCTCGGGCAGCTCGC
>JAJFFA010000593.1 GCA_021776885.1 Planctomycetota bacterium | reverse complement strand
TGATCGAGCTCGACTTCGACATGCAGAACGGCGACCAGGTCGACGTCACGGCTGTGGCCCAGGTCGACGTGGATGGTGAAGCCTTCGCCGCCGCTGCCCTCCCGGTCATGGCCTCCGGGGACGCGACGGCCCCCGCCGTGGTCAGCGTCAGCCAGAACCGCTCGAGCGACTCCAGCGGGATGACCGTCGATGTGATCTTCGGCGAAGACGTCGACATGGCGACCGCGGCCCTGGTCGGCCCCTACAGCTTCACGCCGGCGGCGGGCATCCTGGTCGTGACCCTGAGTGGGACGAACGTCGTGACCCTGGCCACCGACACGGTCCTGACCCCCGGCGACTTCACGCTGACGGTCGACGGCACGCCCACCGACCTGGCCGGCAACACCATGGCCGCGCCCCAGGGGCCGATCACGATCAGCTCGACCGACATGACTGCGCCCGCGGCTTCGGCTGCCTTCGGCAACGCCATCGAGGGCGCGAACAACGACACCCTGGTCGTGCAGTTCAACGACGCGATGATCCAGGCCGAGGCCGAGGCTCCCGCCAACTGGAGCGTCGAGTCGCCCGTCGGCACGGCGGTCGACGTCTCGCTCTCGACGATCGCCTATGACACGCTCGCCCAGCGCGCGACGGTGACCCTGGCGCAGGGCCAGAACCTGAAGGTCGACGATGGGCTGCAGGTCACCCTGAGCACCATGCGCGACGTCTCCGGCAACACGATCGACGGCAACCCGGCGGCGGGCAGCGTCGACGGGGACCGCAGCCTGGGCTTCGCCCACACGGCCTGGCGCGACGACCTCAGCACGGACCTGGTGACGGTCTTCTTCACCGAGCCCTGCGACTTCCTCGACGACCTGTACCACGCCACGACGAACGTCGACGGCACGCGCTTCGCCCTGCGTGATGACATGGGTGTGCTACGCGGCTACCCCGTCAGCGCGACCGTTCTGGCGGACGGCCTGGGCGTCGAGGTCTCCTTCGGCTTCGTCGTCAGCCTCTCGGACACGCTCGACGTCGTCGGAGCTACCGATCTGGCCGGCAACCCGGTCTTCCCGGCGCTGGACATGCCGCTCGAGATGGAGAGCCCGGTGACTCCGGACCACGGCGTGGGCACGGCGGTGACGGCGGTCAGTGGGGAGGTGAACGACACCGTGGTGGTGCAGTTCAACACTCCGATGAACCCCTGGCAGCTGCTGGCGGGCCAGATCACCATGGATGGTGGTCTGCCGGTCGACCTCGATGACGCGGACGCTGAGTTCAACGGGACGGACCAGGTGACGTTCACCCTGAACGGGACCAACCTGACGAGCGGCGACCCGCAGAACGTCAACCTCGTGGTCGATCCGACGAACCCCCTGCGCAGCGCCCAGGGCGTTCCGATCGCCATCCAGCAGACGTCCGCCACCACGGTCATGGGCGACACCACGCCCCCGACCCAGGCGGGCTCCCTGGCCGTCCTCGACCGCGTGGACGACACCGTGGCCTACGTAGTCTTCAACGAGGCCGTCGACCCCGTCGCGTCGACGGTGGTGGGCAACTACTCGTGGAACGGCGTCGGCGCGACCGCCGCGACGCTGATCGGCCCGCGCAGCGTGCGGCTGAACTTCCCGGCCAACCAGAACCCGACCCCGGTCGTGGTCCAGGCTCCCTCGGCCACCGACCTCGCGGGCAACACTGCCGCAGGCTCCCTGTCCCTCGCGATCACGGGCGACACCTCGTCCGCGGCGTTGACCACGATCACGGGCACCCTCGTCAGTGGACCCGGTGGCGACTCGGTCAGTATCGGCTTCGATGAGCCGGTCAACCTGACCAGCGCGTTCGTCCTGGGCAAGTACCTGGTGATGAACGGCGGCGCACTGAACCTGGCGGGGACGATCTTCAGCTACGACGCAGACGCCCTCGAGGTGACCCTGCACCTGCCCCAGACCCTGGACCTCGACGCGACCCAGCCGCTCTCGGTGGAGGTCAGCTTCGTCGACGACCTGGCGGGGAACTCGATGCCCCGGGTGACCCTGGCCGGGACCCTGGTCGGGGACCTCACGGGCCCGACGGCCCAGTCGTCCTTCGTCAACCTGCGTGCCGATGCCAGCGGGAGTACCGTGGACGTGCTCTTCGACGAGGCGGTCGACACGGCCTTTGCCAGCGACCCGAGCAACTGGACCGCGAGCGGCGGCCAGAGCATGACGAACGCCGTGGTCGTCAGCACTCGGCACCTGCGCCTGACCTTCGACGCGGCGGTCGACCCCGCCACGGACACCCTGGATCTCGCCGCCGGGCTCGAGGACACGGCACGGAACGCCGCGCTGGGCCTCAGCTTCGACCCGGAGTAGGAAGCCTTTTCCAGATCGCAAAACTCGCCGAGCGGGCTCCTTGAACGACGTGGGGCTCGCTCGGCATTGCGCTTCAGATACGGACGACCATCTCTCGATACGACTTGCGTCGCGTTGCGTGCCCAACCGGGTCGGATGCGCATCTCCCACCCCCTCAGGCACCCACACTCAGGCAACAAGTGAGCGACACCACGCTGGACAAGAAGCTCATCGTCGAGGACGTGGTCAACGCCTTGACTGGCGAGACCCCCGTCGGCGACAGCCAGGCCGACCTACGCGTTCAGATGGAGCGCGCGGCCGAGGAGTTCGACAAGCGCACGGCGTCCGCCTTCGGCAAGGCGCTGCTCGATAGCCTGACGGAAGACCCCGGGAACCTGCGCCAGCTCGAGGCGCTCTTGATCCTGGGCCTGGCGCATCCAGACGTCCTGCGCAAGAACCGCATCTCTCTGGCCGTGGAGGGGCGCCGCCTGGCGATCCTGCTCGAGCGCGGAGGTGAGGTCGAGCGGGCTCGCGGAGTGCTGGAGCTCCTGGCCAGCCGCTTGCCGGAGGAGCGCACCATCGACCACGAGCTGGCCGGGATCCTGCGCCGCTCGGGCAACACCGACGAGCTCGTCGAGCGCTACCTGGCCCGTGCCCAGACCTGCGTGGCGGAGGGCAAGAACCAGGAGGCGATCCCGTGGCTGCAGGAGATCCTGCTGCTCGACCGCACCCGTCGCGACGTCGCGCGCATGATCCGCGACCTGCGCTACCAGGACGCCGAGCGCCAGACGCGCGGCCGGCGCCGTAACCGTGTACTGATGATCGTGTTGATCATCTCGGCCGCCGTGACGGCCGTGATGGCGCGTGAGCTCGATGTACGCCGCAAGTACAGCGAGATCCCGTCCGCCGCGTCCAACGACGTGCCGGCGCTCGAGCAGCGCGCCCTGGCGATCGCCGCCTTCGTGGGCAAGCACCGCGTCTGGAGCGGAATGTTCGACGCGGTCAGCGAGCGCAAGGAGCTCGAGGAGCGCGTGGCGGACTTGCAGCGCGACTACAAGAAGGACGAGCACTCCAGGCTCATGGAGCGCCAGCGCTTGCTCGAGATGGCCAGCTCCGCGCGCGAGCGCGGGCTCTTGAACGTCGAGCGCCAGGAGTTCGAGGAGGCCCTCGCGAACTTCCGCCGCAGCCTGTCCCTGAGTGAACCCACCTGGGAGCACCGCGAGCGGCTCGAGGCCGACATCGCCGCTCTCGAGGCCTGGCAGAAGGAGAACCAGTGAGTCTTGTCGCCATCATCGTCGCGAAGTTCCGTGCGCGGCGCGCCGCGAAGGTACTCGCTCGGGACCCGAGCGCGCGCAACTACACTGCGCTGGCCAAGGAATACGTCATCGCGGGCAACGCCGAGGAGGTCCTGCGCGTCTGCACCGAGGCCCTCGAGCTGCACCCGGATGATACGGACCTGCGCAACCTGGCGGCTCGCGCCAAGACCCTGCAGCTCGACCGGCGCCTGCGCGCGCTGCAGAGCCAGGCCGAGGTCTCGCCGCGACCGGCCGTGCTGCGCGAGCTGTGCGGTGTCCTGATCGAGAGCGGCAAGCTCGACCGGGCCGAGAAGATCGCGTCGCGCTGGTACAAGGACACTCAGGATCCCGAAGCGCGGCTCTACCGCGCCCGCGTGCACGCCGAGCGCTTCTTCGAGGAGCGCTGCAGCCGCGACGGTGCGAAGGCCTTCGAGCTCGCCGCGAAGGCCTTCGAGGGCATGCAGAGCGACTCGCGTCCGCTGGTCGTCCAGTACCAGGTAGCGAGCCGTTCGGGCGCCTGGGCCGAGGCCCGCGGCGCCCTGTCCAAGCTGCTCGAGCTGAAGCCCGGCGACCCGGCACTGGAGGCCAACTTCCGCTACGTGCTCGCCATGTGCGAGACGGAGAAGGATCGCTTGAAGTCCCTGAGCCAGGCGCTGCAGAAGGTAGAGCGCACCGGTCGCTTTGCGGATGACGAGCCGGAGCCGAGCGAGGAGCAGGCCGTCTCCAAGGTCGCCGTGCGCCCCATGCTCAAGGAGATCTCCGAGGACTCCGAGGTCAAGGCTGCGGTCTACCTGCGCGGCCAGACGGCCCTGGTCCAGGGCCTGCGCGGCGCCACGGCCGAGCGCACGTCACGCACCATCCGCGAGGTCGTGCAGGCGACCCGCGGCGCAACCCGGCGCCTGGGCCTGGGTCAGCCGACCGAGGTGTTGATCGAGGGCTCGTTCGGCGCGTTGCTGGTCTCCGCCGGCGAGCGCAGTTCGTCGGCGATCTGGTGCGCGGACGGGGTCAAGCGTCAACACCGTGCAATGCTCAAGAACCTGTCCGGAATGGCCGGCATGACCGGTGGAGCGATGGTTTGAACGAAGTCCTTGAACCCCTGGTCATGATCCCCGGTGTGCGCATGGCGGCCATCGTCTCGGAGGACGGTGTCCCGATCTGCGTACTCAAGGGCCGTCGCCGCGACGGCGAAGAAGACCCCGAAGCGTCGGACTCCGACGACAACAACGCCTTCGTCGGGCTCTCGACGGGGTGGCTGATGGAGGTCTCGTTCGCGGTCGGCCAGCTGGCCTGGGACGCGCCCGCTCGCGTCGTCCTGTGCGCTAGCCGCGGCGCCCTCGTCTTGCAACGCGCCGGCGGCGCGACTCTGTGCGTCGTCCTGGAACATGGCATCTCGCCCGACGAGCTGCGCGTTCCGATGGACGGAGCCACCGCCCGCATGCAGCGCCACGTCCGTGGCATGCACGCGGACACTCCGGTTGCCGCCGATGCGGCCTCGCCGAACCTGATCAAGGGTGCGCTCCCGGACGCGCCCGCTCCCGAGAACCCCCGTATTCAACGTACCGAAAGCCCCCGCGAGGCCTGACAACCATGGTCCAGATCAACTTTGCGCAGAAGACCGTCACGGTCAAGATCGTGTACTACGGCCCGGGGATGTCGGGCAAGACGACAAACCTGGAGATCGTCCACCAGCGCGCACCCGACTCCAATCGGGGTGACCTGACGAGCATCGCGACGGACGGTGATCGCACGCTGTTCTTCGACTTCATGCCGCTCGACCTGGGTACGGTCGCGGGCATGAAGACCCAGTTCCAGATCTACACGGTCCCGGGACAGGTGTACTACAACTCGACGCGCAA
>JAJFFA010000592.1 GCA_021776885.1 Planctomycetota bacterium | reverse complement strand
TGGGCATGGAGTTCGTGCCCCTGCGCTTCGTGCCCGACAGCCTGGACGATGGCGTCTTCGATCGCGGGCGCGAGCTGCTGGAGAGCCTCGAGCGCCCGCTGCTCCTGCACTGCGGCTCGGCCAATCGCGTGGGCGGGATCTGGATCCCCTGGCGCGTCCTGGACGGCGGCGTCGAGCTCGAGGCGGCGGTGGCCGAGGCCAAGGCCATCGGCCTGCGCACACCGCTCCTGGAAGAGAAGGCACGCGACTACGTCGCGCGTCACAGGACGAGCGACTGATCCGCGGCGCCGGCCGTCAGGACTTGCGCAGGATCGCCTCGGCCAGGACCGGGGCGAAGAACACGCCGTGCCCGCTCGCGGCGCGCTCGCGCCACACGGCCTGGAAGGCCTCGAAGTCAGCCGCGCCGAAGAGCTCCTGCTCGATCAGGCGCGGCAGGTAGCCGTGGAAGAAGCCGTCGGCCCAGCGCCAGACGAGGGAGCCCGGAGCACCGAAGCGCGCGATCGGCTCGAAGTGTTCGAGGCGCAGGCCCGCCCCACGGGCGAGCTCGGGGATGTCCTCGGCCACGTCGATGGTCGCGCCGCCCACGCGCCAGCTCTCGAGGCAGGCCTCGACCGCCCGGTCGAAGGCGGGCTCGCGCGGCAGGAGCTTCATGCTGCCCCAGGCCAGGTACTCCTGCAGCAGCAGGGCGCCGCCCGGCGCCAGGGCGCGGGCCACGGGGGCGATCCCCGCCGACGCATCCTCGAGCCAGGAGTAGACCCAGCGCGAGTACGCCGCGTCGATCGAGCCGGGCTCGAGGTCGAGCCCCTCCAGGGGCCCCAGGCTGGTCTCGATCCAGGGCAGCCGCAGGCGCTCGGCCTCGGCCTCGAGGAAGGCGAGGAAGCGCGCCGACACGTCCCGCGCGATGACGCTGCCCCCGGGTCCGACGACCCGCGCCAGCTCGAAGGAAGTGAAGCCGGGCCCCGAGCCCAGGTCGAGGACGCGCTGGTCCGGCCCCAGGCCGGCGCGCTCGAAGAGCGCGTAGGCGCGCGAGACCCAGGCGGCGTGTTGCTCGCCCAGGCGCTCGAGTTCGCGGGGGTCGGTGCCCAGGATGTACTCGCTCTCGTCGCTCTCGGCCATCCGCGCAGGGTACGCACGGGGCCGGGGCGCGACCACCGGAGCACGGACAGCGAACTCGGTTCGCACGCCAGCGGGCAGGCGAGTACCCTGGCCTCCCCGTTGTATGGGGCTACGCCCCGTGAGGGGCCAAGCCCCGGTGTTGAGGGGCCGAGCCCCCATGTTTGGGGGGCCGAGCCCCCATGTTTGAGGGGCCGAGCCCCCGGCTGTCCGAGCGCGCCATGACCCGAACGACCGACGACGAGCTGATCGCGTGCTGGCGAGACGAGCCGGCGCCCCTGCTGCCCGTCCTGCACGCCTTCCACGACCGCGACGGCTACCTGTCGGACGACGCGCTGCGCGCCGTGGCCCACGGCCTGCGCATCCCCCTGGCCGACCTCTACGGGACGGTGACGTTCTACCACCACATCGCGCGCATCGAAGGCGGCAAGCAGCGGCCGCGCGTGTGCGACGGTCCGGTCTGCAAACTGAACGGCTGCGACGCCCTGCTCGACCAGCTGGCCCCCGAAGGCGCGACGGCGATGCCCTGCGCCGGGCGCTGCGACGACCCGATCCCGGTGCTGCGCGGCGACGAGTTCCTGGTCGGCCGCGTCGGCGCACCCCTGGCCGCGGAGGGCACGCCCCTGCCCCCTCCCAACCCCGGCGGGGTGACGGAGTGCTGCTTCGCCCACATCCGCGACGCCGGGCGCGCCAGCCTCGCGGGCTACCGCGCCAGCGGTGGCTACGAGGCCCTGGCCCGGGCTGTGCAAGAGCTCTCTCCCGCCGAGCTGCTCGACCTGATCGACGCCAGCGGGCTCGCCGGCCGCGGCGGTGCGGGCTTCCCCACCGGGCGCAAGTGGCGCGCCGTGGCCGAGGCGACGGGCGAGCCGAAGACCATCGTGTGCAACGCCGACGAGGGCGAGCCGGGCTGCTTCAAGGACCGCGCCCTGATGGACCACGATCCACACGCGGTGATCGAGGGCATGGCCCTGGCGGCCTACGCGACCGGGGCCACCCGCGGCTTCGTGTACCTGCGCTACGAGTACCCCCACACCCTGCGCATCCTCGAGGGCGCCCTCGAAGAGGCCCGCGCCGCGAACCTGATCGGCCCCGGCATCCTGGGCAGCGACCTGCACTTCGAGCTCTACCTGCGCCGCGGCGCGGGGGCCTACATCTGCGGCGAGGAGACGTCCCTGCTCAACAGCCTCGAGGGCAAGCACCCCTTCCCGCGCAACCGCCCGCCCTACCCCGTGACCCACGGCTTCGAGGACAAGCCCACCGCGGTCAACAACGTCGAGACCCTGGTCTCGGTGCCGCCCATCGTGCGCCACGGCTCAGACTGGTACGCGGCCCTCGGCCTGGGCGAGCACAAGGGCACCAAGCTGATCAGCCTCTCCGGTGACGTGCAGCGCCCCGGGAACTACGAGATCCCCATCGGGCTGCCCCTGCGCACCCTGCTCGACGAGTGGGCCGGCGGACCGCGCGCGGGGCGCAGCTTCCAGGCGGTGACCATGGCCGGTCTGTCCGGCGGCTTCATCGGCTCGGAAGACTTCGACATCACCCTCGACGAGCCCTGCCTGCGCGCGAAGCAGTCGTTCCTGGGCGCCGGGGGCGTGATGGTCTTCGACGACTCGCGCGACATGCTCGAGGTGGCGCGCCAGGCCATGTCTTTCTTCGCCCACGAGTCCTGCGGCAAGTGCGTCCCGTGCCGCATCGGCACCCAGCGCCTGACCGAGCGCCTGGCCGGCGACGCGGGGCCGCGCGACACCGAGCTGTGGAGCGCCGAGGTGCACGACATCGGACACACCATGATGGCGGTCAGCGCCTGCGGGCTCGGGATCGCGGCGCCGCTGGTCACCGAGAGCCTGCTGCGCTACTTCCCCGAGCAGGTGGCGGCACGGCTGGAGCAACGCACATGAGCGACGACACGAACGGCTACGAGCTGTCCCTCCTCGAGCTCGACGGCGAGGAGCTGAAGTTCCGCGCGGGCGAGACCCTGTACGAGGTGGCTCAGCGCAGGAACAAGGACGTCCCGACCCTGTGCTACGACCCGCGGCTCGAGGCCTTCGGGGCCTGCCGCCTGTGCGTCGTCGAGGTGGACGGCATCCGCAACCCGGTCGCCTCGTGCACGACGAAGGCCCAGGCCGGCATGGTCGTGCGCACGAAGACCGAGGCCCTCGAGAAGCACCGCAAGACCCTGATGGAGCTCGTCGTCTCGGAGAACCCCGAGGCGACCATCGACCCCCTGCGCGGCATGGCCTCCCAGGAGCTGGGCGTCCTGGCCGAGCGCTACGGCGCCGACGGCTCGCGCTTCCAGGGCAAGCACTCGGGCAGCTCGCGCCCGGACGACCCGAACCCGATGATCGGGCGCGACTACGACCACTGCATCTCCTGCTATCGCTGCGTGCGGGTCTGCGCCGAGCAGGAGGGCGACTACGCGATCAGCATCAAGAACCGCGGCTTCGGGACCCAGATCACGGTCGAGTTCGACGGCTTCCTGAGCGACTCGGCCTGCACCTTCTGCGGCCAGTGCGTGCAGACCTGCCCCACCGGCGCGCTCAATGACCTGCGCGCGCGCAAGCACGAGGACACGCCCGGAGAGCTCGAGGCCACGCGCTCGATCTGTCCCTACTGCGGCGTCGGCTGCTCGGTCGACATCATGACCAAGGAGGACACCGTCGTCGCCGTGCGCCCGGCCATGGACGGTCCTGCGAACGAGGGCGCCCTGTGCGTCAAGGGTCAGTTCGGCTGGGAGTGGATCCAGAACCCCGAGCGCCTGACGAAGCCCCTGGTGCGCAAGGGCGGCAAGGGCGGTGAGCTGGTCGAGGCCACCTGGGAGGAGGCCCTGGAGCGCGCCGCCCAGGGCTTCGCCCAGGTGCGCGACACCCACGGCCGGCACGCGGTCTACGCCGTGGCCTCCGGCCGCGCGCCCCACGAGTCGGCGTACTCGGTGCAGAAGTTCATCCGCGCGGGCTTCATGTCCAACCTGGTGGACAATTGCAGCCGTGCCTGACACAGCCCCACGGTGGCCGGTCTGGCCGCCACCCTCGGTCGTGGTGCGATGTCGAACCCGCTCGCGGACATGGAGCTTCCCGATGTGATCTTCTGCATCGGAACCAACATGACCGAGACCCACCCCGTCGCGGCGACGCGCCTGAAGAAGGCCATGCGCCGCGGCGCCAAGCTGATCGTCGCGGATCCGCGGCGCATTCCGCTGGCGCAGAAGGCGGACGTCTATCTGCCCCTGCGGGTCGGTTCGGACGTGGCGCTCCTGGGCGCGATGGCCCACGTCATCGTGCGCGAGGGCCTGGTGGACCGCGAGTTCATCGAGGCGCGCACCGAGGACTACGAGGCCATGAGCCAGCACGTCACCAAGTTCACCCCCGAGTGGGCGGAGAGCATCAGTGGCGTACCGGCGCGGGACATCGAGGCGGCCGCGATCCTGTACGGCAAGGCCGAGCGCGGCGCGATCTACTACACCCTGGGCATCACCGAGCACATCTGCGGCGTCGACAACGTGCAGAGCCTGTGCAACCTGGTGCTGATGACCGGCAACATCGGGCGCGAGGGCACCGGCATCAACCCGATGCGCGGGCAGAACAACATCCAGGGCGCCGGGGACTGCGGCGCGCTGCCCAACAACTACCCCGGGTTCCAGCCGGTCAGTGACCCCGCCAACCAGGCCAAGTTCAAGGCGGCCTGGGGCGTCGAGGTCGACCTGGAGCCGGGCATGACCAAGGTGCGCGCCCTCGAGGCCTGCGGCGACGGGATCCAGGCCATGCTGATCTGCGGCGAGAACACGGTGGTCTCCGACCCCGACCGCAAGCACTGCGAGCACGCCCTGCGCTCCCTCGAGCACCTGGTGGTGATCGACATCTTCCTGACCGAGACGGCGGCGCTGGCGGACGTGGTGCTGCCCGCCGCGGCCTGGGGCGAGACCGACGGCGTCTTCGCCAACACCGAGCGCCGCCCGCAGCGCGTACGCCAGGCGGTGCCCCCCATGGGCGAGGCCAAGCCCGACTGGTGGATCATCGCGCAGATCGCGCAGCGCCTGGGCGCCCCCGGCTTCGAATGGGAGTCGGCCAAGGACGTCTTCAACGAGCTGTGCTCGGTCTCCGAGACCTACGCCGGTCTCGACTGGGACCTGGTCGCCGAGGGCCGGCACCACTGGCCGGTGCCCGAGAAGGGCCACCCCGGCACGCCGGTGTTGCACGTGGGCGAGTTCCTACGTGGCCGCGGTCTCTTCAAGACCCCCGAGTACCGCGACCCGGCGGAGACCGTCGACGACGAGTACCCCGTCTGGCTGACCACCGGCCGACGCCTGGCCCACTACCACACGCGCACCATGACCGGTCGCTCGGTGGGCACCCAGTTCCTCGTCCCCGAGGAGCTGGTCGAGGTGCACCCCGACGACGTGCGCGACTGGAAGCTGGAGGACGGCGGCTTCGCCGTCATGGCCAGCCGTCGGGGCGAGATCCTGGTCAAGGTCAAGGCCACGAAGCAGTCGCCGCGCGGCACCGTCTTCTGCAGCTTCAGCTTCGGCGACGTGCCCGTGAACACCCTGACCGGCTCGGGCTACGACCCGCTCACGGACACGGCCGAGCTGAAGGTCTGCACCGTGAACATCGAGGCCGCCTCGACCGCCCCGGCGTGAGTCCGCGTCCGCACCTCGTCGAGTTCCTCGAGCCCCGAGGAGCGTGCACGAGCTGCGCCAGGTCGTGTGCGTGAGGGGTTGAGGCGATGCTGACCCTGGACGGGACGAAGGGCGAGGGCGGCGGCCAGATCCTGCGTACTGCGCTGGGCCTGGCCGTCGCCACCCGCACCCCCTTCCGCATCGACGGGATCCGCGGCGGGCGCGAGCGCCCGGGGCTCCTGCGCCAGCACCTGACGGCGGTGCGCGCGGCCCAGGCCATCGGCCAGGCGCAGGTCGAGGGTGCGGAGCTGGGCTCCGCGTCCTTGACCTTCGAACCCCGCGGTCTGTGCGGGGGCGAGCAGCACTTCGCCGTCGGCAGCGCGGGCAGCACGACCCTCGTGCTGCAGGCCGTCCTGCCCGCCTTACTCGCCGCAGCGGAGCCCACGTCGATCAGCATCGAGGGCGGGACCCACAACTCGGCGGCCCCGCCCTTCGAGTTCCTGGCGCGCAGCTTCGTGCCGCTCCTGTGTCGCATGGGTGCGCGCGTCGAGGTGTCCCTCGAGCGCCCCGGCTTCCACCCGGCCGGGGGCGGCAGCCTGCACGCCCGGGTCGAGCCCAGCGGCGCCCCCCTCGCGCCCTTCGAGCTGCTCGAGCGCGGCGAGCCCGTGTCGCGCCGCGCCCGGGCCCTCGTGGCCCACATCGATGCCGGGGTGGGCCACCGCGAGCTGGCCCGCGTGACCCAGCGCCTGGGCTTCACCTCGGACGAGGTCGAGCTCTGCGAGCTCCCCGACTCCCCTGGCCCCGGCAACGTGCTCCTGATCGAGCTGGCCTTCGAGCACGTCACCGAGGTCTTCGTCGGCTTCGGCTCCCCGGGCGTGCGCGCGGAGTCGGTGGCGGACAGGACCGTGCGCCAGGCGCGGCGCTACCTGGCCCAGGGCCTGCCCGTGGGCACGCACCTCGCCGACCAGCTGCTCCTGCCCCTGGCGTTGGCCGGCGGCGGCGCCTTCCGCTGCGGCCCGCCCTCCCAGCACTGCCGCACCAACGCGGAGGTCATCGAGCAGTTCCTGCCGCTCGAGATCAGCTTCGAAGAGCAGGCTCGCGAGTGCACCGTGCGGGTGCGCACGCGCTAGCGGAGCGACCTCATACCACGCAGACGCGTTACCGGGCAGGTGTGCCCTGGCCCGGCGCTTCGTAGGGGCCTGGCAACCTGGCGTTAGCGCGACAGATCGAAGGCGAGCAAGGCCGCGACCCCGAGCAACAGGCCGCCGGCCGGGATGAAGCCGCGGGAGCGCTCGACCGACACCCGGCCCATCGCGCGCGCACCGATCGGCGGATAGCACAGGTAGAGCGCACCCTTGGCGCAGGCGCCCCAGCCGATCAGGCTGAGGACCAGGGGGATCCCGCTCCACACGGGGTGGAAGGCGACGACGACGGAGCCGCAGGCGAAGTGCAGCAGACCGTTGGCCAGGACCCCGGCGTCACCCGCGGCGCACAGGCGCTCGAAGAAGCGCGCCCAGGCGCGGTGCTGGAGGACGTGGGAGAGGCCGATCACCGCGAAGTGCACCGTCGCCAGCAGCTCGACGGCGCGCGCCGTGCTGTCAGCTGCAGCGCTCATACGGACCAGCCCTCGCGGTAAGCCCTGCGCACGAACGACGGCGCGCTCTGGGCGCCCCGCGCCTCGAGGGTGGCGGCGTGCCAGTCGACGGGCGCCCCTGCGCGGTAGGCGACGACGCCGAGCTGCACGGCCTCGGTCAAAGGACCGGAGTAGTCGAAGCTGCAGGTCGTCTCGCCGCCGTTCTTGCAGGCCTCGATCCACTCGGCGTGGTGGCCGATGGAGCCGGGCAGGGTCGGAGCCGGCGGCTCGAAGTCCGCGAACTTGCGCTCGGGCAAGAGGACGTGCCGGCCGTAGCTCGAGACCAGCGCGCCCTCGTCCCCCACGAACAGGACGCCGTCATGCCAGTCGCCGAGCCCCAGGCCGGCCAGCACGGCCGGGCGCTTGCCGCCGTCGTACCAGGTCAGCTTCAGGGCCGGGCGCTCGCCCCGGGCGGGGAAGTCGTAGCGCACAATGACCCAGTCCGGCGCGCTGTAGGCGTCGACGGGCGGCCCCTCGGCCTCGATCCGCGTGGGCGCGTCGAGCTCGAGGGCCCAGAACGGCAGGTCGACGTAGTGGCAGGCCATGTCGCCCAGGGTGCCGCCGCCGAAGTCCCAGTAGCGCCGCCAGCTCGCGGGGTGATAGTTCGGGTGGTAGGGACGCTGCTGCGCGGGCCCCAGCCACAGGTCGTAGTGGAAGCCCTCGGGGACCTCGGGCGTGCCCTCGGGCACACCGTTGCCCGACCAGGCCTTGGCGCAGAACACGTGCACCTCGCGCACGGCGCCGATGGTTCCGGCGCGGATGCGCTCCACCACGCGGCGGTAGTTCTCGCCGGCATGGATCTGGGTCCCCATCTGGGTCACGAGCCCCTTCTCCGCCGCCAGCTCCGTCATGCGCCGCGCCTCGGCCACCGTGTGGGCCAGGGGCTTCTCGCAGTACAGGTGCATGCCGGCATCGAGGGCGCGCAGGCCGGCCGGCGCGTGGGTGTGATCCGGCGTACTGACCACGGCCGCGTCCGCCTTCACGCGCTCGAACATCACGCGCAGGTCCGTGAAGGTCTGGGCCTTCGGAAAGCGCTCCGCCGCCCGGGCCAGGTAGCTCTCGTCGGTGTCGCACAGGGCGACGATGTTCTCGCCCGAGACCGCGTTCAGGTTCTCGGCCCCGCGGTTGGCGACGCCCACAACGACCAGGTCCAGCAGCTCGTTCGGTGAGCGGCGCGTCGCGGCACGAGCCAGCTGCGGCAGCGCCAGGGTGGCGCCGGCCAGCAGCGCGGAGTCGGTCAGGAAGCGGCGGCGTGAGGAGCGGTAGCCCATGGCGCCGACGATAACCGATGCCCGGCGCCGCGGGCCCCCTCCTGTGATCACGGCCGGCTGGATCAGCGGCCGGCCAGCGACACGGGTCCCCACAGGACCTCGGCGCCGAACTGCACGAGCAGGATGAAGACCAGCCCCATGCCGATGCCGGCCCACTGGGCGCGGCGCTCGACGCTGGCGCTGCGGCGCACGGCCCAGGCGTCCAGCAACAACACGACCAGGTACAGCGCATTGATCGCGCTGACCCCCGCGTAGACGGGCAGCGAGAGCAGGTGGATCGGCCCGGGCGTCCCCATGTCCGGCCACTGCAGCGTGCAGGCGATCCACAGGAGACCCGCGAGGCAGACGGCCCCGTAGGGAAACAAGGCGGTCACACTGGGCCGCTGGACGAAGGCGCTCGGTGCCGGCTGCGAGAGGTGCATGGTTTCTCGTAGGCCCACGGGATGCGGCCTGCAAGCCGGATCGTATCCTACGTGCGGATGGAGAGCTGCCCGAACTGCGAGGCCCCCGCCAGCGGCCGCTATTGCCCGTCCTGCGGCCAGGACAACGCGCGCCAGCGCCTGGACGCCCGCGGCGTCCTGACGGATGCCTTCCAGAATCTGATCGGCTGGGACACGGCCCTGGGCCGCACCCTGAAGGAGCTCTTGGTCGAGCCGGGCCAGCTCGCCGCGAACTACGTCTCGGGCCAGCGCCGGCGCTACGTGAACCCGGCACGCTTCGCCCTGCTCAGCCTGGCCCTGTGGCTGCTCTTCTTCCGCCTGCTCGACATCAACCCCATGGACAGCATGGGGATCAACATCACCAGCAAGTCGGGGGGCGAGGTCGGCGCCACCCGCGCGGAGGCCGTTCGCAACCTGATCGCGAGCAACCTGGACCTCTTCCTCT
>JAJFFA010000591.1 GCA_021776885.1 Planctomycetota bacterium | reverse complement strand
GACCCCGTCACAACACGCCAAGAAAAAGCTCGATACGGTGCCGGTCCCCCCCCCGCTGGTTCTCTCCCGCGAGGGGCTGCACAGGGTTGCCAGGAACGAGGCGCCAGGACCGCGGCGAGCCCCTTCTTGGCGTGCGCTAGCTCACCACCCGCGGCGTGACCCACAGGCCGTGCAGCGCCATCCGGTCATTCGTCCGCGCCCTTGGAGGCGCGCATCGCCGCTTCGCTGACCGCCACGTCCTCGTCCGTGCGCAGCGCTTCGAGCAGGGCGCGGTCCTCTTCGAGGCCCAGGCGGACCAGGGCCTCGACGGCGCGCACGCGGGCCTTCGAGATCGAGCTGCCGCGGCGGTACTTCTCGCGGTCGAGCTTGTTGGCCGCGCTGTAGAGCGCCGGGTCGAGCAGGTCGCGCAGGACCCGCGCGCCCTCGGGGTCGGGGGGATCGAGGTGCGAGAGCGAGATGGCCGCCGTGCCGCGCACGTCGATGGACGGGTCGTCCAGGACGCCCCGCAGGGCGGCGCGCACCGCGGCGTCCGCGCCCCCCCCCGGGATCCGGCCCAGGGTCGCCGCGGCGAGGGTGCGCAGGCCTTCGTCGTCTCGCCCGAGGGTGTCGATCACGGCCTGGATCGCGCGCGCCTCGCGCAGGTAGGCCAGGTCGGCCACGGCCTGGAAGCGCAGGTGGCCGCCGGGGTCGACGTCCTCCGCCAGGGCCAGGGTCTCGAGCAGGATGTCCGTGCCCTGGGACTCGCCCTGGGTCGCGAGGAAGATGCCCAGGGTCAGGCGCATGCCGCGGTCCTCGACGTCGGTGTCCCCCGCCGTCGTCGCGACCCGGGCCAGGAAGCCCTCGGGCACCGCCCAGGGCAGGTCGCGGCCCTCGACCTGGGCCAGGTGGTTCTCACCCAGCTGCTGGACCAGGGCGAAGAGCGCCTGGGAGCGCTCGTTCTTGCCGCCGCTGGTGACCAGGTCCAGGTTCTCCCCCAGGGAGCGCTCGGTCCCGGCCAGGGCGCCGAAGAGAGAGAAGACCAGCACGACCGAGATCACGATGCCCGCGGGCACGATCACCAGCGGGACCCAAAGGTTGCGGTAGGGCGACTCGGGCTCGCCCGGGGCGTTGGCGGCCGCGCCGTCGGGCTCTTGGCCTTGGGGCGTGTCCGAGATCTCGATCCGGCGCTCTTCCAATTGCAGATCCTTCTGGGGGGTGGCCCCGTGCAGCCGGGGGTTCGCCCCGTGCAGCCGGGCGGGCCCCGTGCGGCACTAACTCAGGCGCTTGGCCACGGGCTGTGCGGCGAGTCGCCCCCGAACGGGTAGCTCGCCGACGAGGGGCAGAGCGTAGTCCAGGAAGGCCGCGGATACATCGTTCGTTCCCTCGATGTAGACGTCGTCCAGGACGCGCGTCTTCTGGGCCACGTTGGCCAGGTCCGTGACGTCGAAGCGCGCGCGGTAGGGCGTTCCTTCCTCGCGCAGGATCACGAGGGAGCCGTGGGGCACCTCCCCGCCCGTCGCCACCTCGACCGCCTTGTGCCCGACCTTGCGCGCCTCGTCGGCGTCGCTGGGCGAGACCACGCCGAAGTACGAGCGCTGCAGGTAGCCGAAGGTGTCGGCGCGCACGCGCAGCCCCGAGCCCAGGCCGGCCTTGACGCGCCCGGCGAGCAGGTCGCCCAGGGCACCCGAGCCCGAGAGCTGGGCGTTGCCGAACTGGTCCTTCTCGCCACCCTCGGCGATCAGCACGCCGTCCGCGTCGTGGATGCCCTCCGAGACCGCCACCAGGCAGCGTCCGTGGGCGTCGTACGTGCGCTGCACGTCCCCCAGGAAGGCATCCCAGGAGAAGGCGCGCTCGGGCACGTAGATCAGGTGCGGCCCGTCCTCCTCCGTCACCCGCGACAGGCGGCTGGCCGCGGTCAGCCAGCCGGCGTGGCGCCCCATGATCACGTCGATCTTGATCCCGGGCAGGCTCTTGTTGTCCTGGTCGTCCCCCATGATCGCCTGGGCCACGAAGCGCGCCGCCGAGCCGTAGCCGGGGCAGTGGTCCGTGACGGCCAGGTCGTTGTCGATGGTCTTGGGGACGTGGAACAGGCGCACGTCGTAGCCCGCGGCCACGGCCGTCTCGTTCAACAGGTGCGCCGTCTCGGCCGAGTCGTTGCCGCCGATGTAGAAGAAGTAGCGGATGTCGTGGGCCTTGAAGACCTCGAGCACCCGCGCCGCGTCGTCCTGGGTGGGCTTCTTGCGCACCGATTTGAGCGCCGCGCAGGGCGTGGTCGCCACGGCCTCGAGGGTCGCCTGGGTCTCGGCGCCCAGGTCGATCAGGTTCTCCGTCAGGATCCCCTGGATGCCCTGGAGCGCGCCGTAGACCGACTGGATCGCGTCGCTCCGGGTGCAGGCTTCGACGAGCCCGACCAGGCTCTGGTTGATGACGCAGGTGGGACCACCGGACTGGCCGATGAGCGCGTTGCCTTGCAGGCGTGCCATGGGACTCTCGGGGGGTGTCTCTGGGATTCCTCGCGACCGCTGACGCGGGAAACGGGGCAAAGACGATACCCCAGGGCCGTCACGCATGGGAGGGCCTGGGGCCGGAGTGGGGAGAGGCTTGAAGCGCGGGGACGGATTGCTAGACTTCCCGGCCTCGTTCCGGGGCTCCGGCCCCGACTCGACGCCCTCTTCCGGCTCGCTCCCTCGGGAACCGAGCTCGTCTGCCGGGGCGACGGGGGAGCGGGACGCTCCGCGTGCCCGGGTGGCGGAATTGGCAGACGCGCAAGACTAAGGATCTTGTGGGGTAATACCCGTGCTGGTTCGATTCCAGTTCCGGGCACCACTCCATCCACGCTGCGGGCCCAGGCTCCAGCCACGTGACATGAGCGAATCGATCGAGCGTCCCTACTTCCCGATCATCTACG
Organism: Planctomycetota bacterium; assembly: GCA_021776885.1. Taxonomy (GTDB): domain Bacteria; phylum Planctomycetota; class UBA1135; order UBA1135; genus JAJFFA01. The sequence goes on along the minus strand of JAJFFA010000591.1, from coordinate 4,991 downwards.
TCCGTGGCTACGCCGGCAGCGAGGACGCCGTCGAGGAGACCGTGGCCACGCCCTACATGGGCTTCAACCTGGGCGCGACCAAGATCCGCCAGCGCTGGGACAAGAGCGTCGAGCGCCTGATCTTCGAGTCGCCCCTGGTGCGCCTGATGAAGGAGCACGGCTACGCGGACACCTACCTGGGTGGGGTCGAGTCCTACCTGGCCGAGAGCATCCCGGCGCGCAGCGTGATCGTCTACCGCTACTACGACCAGACCTCCGCCGAGCTCAACGACGACCCGTCGCGGCCGGACATCCCGGTCTTCGCCCGCGGACTCGACACCCTGATCGGCCAGGTGCGCGAGGCCGTCTGCGGCGACGACGCCGCCCAGCGCAAGGCCTTCCGCGTCTACCTGGTGGCGCACTCGATGGGCGGCCTGATCTGCCGCTGCTTCCTGCAGAACACGGACGTCGGGCGGGCGGAGAACCGCAAGGCCGTCGACAAGGTCTTCACCTACGCCACCCCCCACAACGGCATCGACGTGCGCATCCTGGGCAACATCCCGGGCTTCTTCTCGCGCAACAACACGAACAACTTCAACCGCGGGAAGATGGCGGACTACCTGCGCCTCGCCGGGGATCCGGAGCGCGTCGACAGCCTGAACAAGAAGTACGACACCCAGCGCTTCTTCTCCCTGGTCGGCACCAACGCGAACGACTACGCCGTGGCCGCCGGCTGGTCACGGCGCGTGGTCGGCCCCATGAGCGACGGCCTGGTGCGGATCGAGAACGCCACCGTGCGCGGCACGCCGCGCGCCTTCGTCTACCGCAGCCACAGCGGCCACCACGGGATCGTCAACTCCGAGGAGGGCTACCAGAACCTGTCGCGCTTCCTCTTCGGCAACGTGCGCGTCGACGGCGTGCTCGAGGTCGAGGAGCTGTCCCTGCCCCCCGCCGTCGAGCAGGCCAAGAAGAAGGGCCGCCGCATCCGCGCCTCGTACCACTTCGAGACCGCGGTCCGGCCCCGGGGCGCGCGCTACGACCTGCACCGGCGCGTGCTCGAGGAGGGCTCGGCCATCCTGCGCGGCTTCGACGAGATGCTGCAGGGCGGACGCCACCCGCACCTCTTCTCCGTCTTCCTCAGCACGAGCGCACGCACCAAGCGCGGCCGCGGACCGCTGGTCTTCAGCGTCGACATCCGCGTGCGCGTGCCCGAGTACGAGATCGACCGCCGGCTCTGGCTGGACGACCACATCGAGGGCTCGTACCTGTACAGCGAGACCCTGACCCTCGAGGCCGTGCCGCCGGCGGACGAGAAGAGCGGCTGGAGCGTGCGCTACGGCCTGGACTCGAAGACCCCCGGGCGCGCCAGCCGCGACGCCGAGCGCGTCGACATGCCCCAGCCGGATGGGGCAGCGGCAGGAATGAGCTTCCGCATCCCCCTGAAGTCCAGCACGCGCCCGGGCCTGACGGGCGCCCTGGTGCTGCGCGCGCGGGAGTGGAACGCGTAGCACCGCGGCCGCCGGATTGGCCCGGGTTCGCTAGCCCTGGGTCTCGAGCAGCAGCCGCAGGGTCAGGTCGAAGGTCTTCGGGCTCAGACGCACCATCGCCAGGAAGGCGCCGATCGACTTCAGGTAGCCGATCTGGCGCCGCTTCTCCATCAGGAGCTGGGGCACGCGCTCGTTGCGCATGCCCTCGGCCATGGCCTTCAGAGTCGGGTGGACGGCGGCGTCGACCAGGGCCAGCAGCGCGGGGGAGAGCAGGCCGCCGGCCGTGCCCCGGAACAACTGCGGGATGATCTTGCGCTCTTCCTGGGCGCGCAGGTTGCGCCAGTCGACGGAGACGTCGACGTGGTCCTCGGCCCAGCGCTTGGCGCGCTTCTCCATGGTCGTGATGCCGTGCTCGGGGTCGAACCAGAGCATCGCATTGGCGTCGTGCAGGGACGACTGCACCAGGGCCTGGAAGTCCGAGCGGTCGCACAGGCGCGTCCCCACCTGGGAGTGGGTCTGGGCCAGGTGCGCGCTCATCTCGAGGCTGTTCGAGATGATCACGACGTCGTTCACGTTCAGGGTCGTGACGACCCCGGTGCCGGGCACGAACTCGGACCAGAACTCGCGCGTCTCGAAGCCGCGCTTGCGGTGCTTGTAGTAGCCCAGCTCGCCCGGCTGCGCGCCGCGCAGGCCGAAGACCTCGCCCGCCTCGCCGACCGCGTCACGGAAGCGCTCGACGCGCGCGGCGTCGTTGATCCACAGGATCACACCCACGGCGAAGACCGGCGCCCCGTCGTGGGGCGGACCGTTCGCGTCGGGCGGGTAGTCGTTCTCGCGCACCACGATCGCGAAGCGGTCGCGCAGCATGCCGTCGAGCTCGGCGATGACCTGGTCGATGCCGCCCAGGGAGTCGGTGCTGCGCAGGGCGTCCTCGAGGTTGGAGCGCAGGGCCGGCTCGGCGCTCTCGAGGGCCTGGGCCAGGAGGTCCTCCAGGGGCAGGCTGACGAAGGAGAACAGCATCGCGTCCCCCGGCGCGTAGGCCGCGGCGTCGTTGAGGATGTCCGAGCGCTCGAAGCCCCGCGCGCGGTACATGCGGTTCTGCGCCGCGCTCATCTTCTCCGACAGGATCTCGCCGTGCAGGTCCATGCGCGTGCCGCCGGCCAGGCCGAGGACCCCGAGCACCTCCTTGAAGGAGGGCACCTGGAACAGGCGGCCGCTGAAGGCCGTGCCGAAGTTCTGGTCACGGGAGTTCGGATACTCGCCGCGGATGCCGGCCGCGGCCAGGAAGCGGGGCACGTCGACGAAGAGCTCGACCTCGTCCTTGTCCGGGCCACGCGAGGCGACGTTGCGGATGTGGTCGTGGTAGCGCGCGCTCTGCAGCATCGAGCCGTCCCCGCCGCTCTTGGCCAGGGCCAGCGCGGCCATGGCCAGGGTGCGATCGCTGCTGGCGACCACCACGTCGCTGACGCGCGTCACGTGGATCGGCTGGGCCAGCTGGCCGCCGGACAGGGACACGACTCCGTCCTCGCTGGTGGCCTCGATGCCCTGGGCGTCCAGGCCCAGGAGCCCGGGGTACTCGAGCAGGGACACGGCCATCTTGCCCATCCAGTTGACGTGGCCGTAGATCGCCCAGTCGGCCTGCTCGAGGGGCTTGTTCTCGCGCAGGTAGCCCGCCAGGGCCAGGTCCTTGCCCCCGAAGACGTCCAGCAGGGACACGCGCACGGGCAGCGAGGCCAGGTTCCTCTCGACCTCGGCCAGGATCGTGTCCAGCTGCAGGTCGCGGCGCAGGTCGGCGTAGTCCGCGGACTGGGAGAACTCCTTCCAGGCGGTGATCTGCTCCAGATCGTCCGCCGCGGCCAGCTCCGGGAAGGGGTCGAAGTCGCGGTTCAGGCGTGCCTTGGCGACGTAGTAGTCCGCTTCGCGCGGGATCAGCGCCGCCACGTCGTACCCGAAGGGCCCCTCGAGGGGGCTGAACAGGAAGGTCGAGAAGGCGAAGTAGCCCGCGAACGCCAGGACGCCCAGGACGATCAGCGTGATACGGAGGATGCGTGAGCGGATGAGCATGGTTGAGTCGGGGGGCGACGCCCCGGGGAGGCAGTTCTTCCCGGGGTCGCCAGGGACCTGTCGACGTGCGAGCCTGGATTCTTCGTGTCGACGCTGCCGGATCCAGCAAGGAAGCGCCAGAATCGGGCCATGAGGCTCAATCGGCTCTCCTCCGGGATCAGTTTCTCCGCCACCCTGGCCCTCGACTCGCGGGCCAAGGAACTCGCGTCCTCCGGTGTGGACGTGGTCAGCATGGCCGTCGGCGAGCCCGACTTCGATGCCCCCAGGGTGGCCCGTGAGGCGGCCCGGGTGGCCGTCGAGGGCGGCTCGGTGCGCTACACCCCCGTGGCCGGGACCCCGGCCCTGCGGGCGGCCATCGCGCGCCACCTCTCGGCCACCCGCGGCGGCACCTGGACCCCGAACGAGGTCACGGTCTGCCACAGCGCCAAGCACGCCCTGGCCTCCGCCCTGGCCTGCACGGTCGAGCCGGGGGACGAGGTGCTCCTGGTCCTGCCCGCCTGGAACAGCTACGGCGAGCAGGTGCGCATCGTCGGCGGCGTGCCCGTCAGCGTCGAGCCGCGCAGCGACTGCGGTCCCGACATCGCGGCCCTCGAGGCGGCCGTGACCGAGCGCACGCGGGGCATCATGGTCAACTCCCCCAGCAACCCCTCGGGGTACGTCTGGACGCGGGCGGAGACCGAGGCCTTCGGCGCCTTCTGCGAGCGCCACGACCTGTGGATCCTGTCCGACGAGATCTACCGCCGGCTGGTCTTCGAGGGCGAGCCCCAGGTCAGCCCGGCGTCCCTCTCGGACAGCCTGCGCGCCCGCACCATGATCGTCGACGGCGCCAGCAAGTCCTACGCGATGACCGGCTACCGCATCGGCTTCGTGGCCGCCCCGCCCGAGGTGGCCGCAGCGGTCGCGCGCCTGGAGAGCCAGGTCACGGGCTGCCCCAACGCCATCTCCCAGGCGGCCTACCTGGCCGCCCTGGCACCCGAGGGCCCCGACGCCGATCCCCTGGCCGAGCCCCCGGAGGTCGAGGCGATGTGCGCCGAATTCAACCGCCGCCGGCGCGTGATCGTCGACGGGCTCTCGGCCCTCGGACTCGAGGTGCCCTGGCCCCGCGGGGCCTTCTACGCCTTCCCCAACGTGGCCTCGGTCCTGGACGAGCGCGGCTCGGTGGGCTTCTGCGAGGACCTGCTCGAGTCCGAGAGCCTGGCCATCGTGCCCGGCTCGGTCTTCGGTATGGACCAGCACGTGCGCCTCTCCTACGCCACCTCGATGGCCAAGATCGAGGAGGCCCTCACGCGCCTCGGCCGCTTCCTCGAGACGCGCCGGGCGTGAGGCGGCTCGCCGCGACCCTGGCCCTGCTCGGCGCCTGCCACGCCACGCCGGGCGGGGCTCCGGCCGCAGGGGCCGATCCCCTGGCCGCCGATCCCCTGGCCGCCGATCGGCCGCGCACCGTGGTGCTGATCCTGGCCG
>JAJFFA010000060.1 GCA_021776885.1 Planctomycetota bacterium | reverse complement strand
GTCGTCGCGTGCCTCCTCCCCCGCGTAGCCCAGGGCGGCGAGGCTGCCCGAGCCTCCGTCCGAGCCCGCGCCAAGCAGGTCGTCCAGCAGGCCTCCACCCTCGTCCTCGGCCGCGCCGAAGAGCCCGGGCACCAGGGTCGGGGCCGTTTCGCGCCGTAGCCAGTCTCCCATCCAGCGCGCCGAGGGCCCCCAGGCGGCGGGGGGCGCCAGGCCCGGGAGGGCCTCCATCGGCGGGTTCGAGAGCTCGAGCGGCGGCAGGGGCTCGGTGTCCCGCGGCGGGCTGAAGAGGTCGCGCTCGAAGCTGCGCCGCAGGTCCCCCTCGAGGGCAGCCGCGGAGGGCAGGGAGCGGGCGATGTCCGGCAGCGGGTGCTCGACGAAGTCGGGCGAGCTTCCGCCGGCACGCGAGCGCCGCGTCTGCGTCGCCCCGAGCTTGTCGTTCGCCAGCCAACCCACGAGGGCCAGGGTCCCGATCAGGACCAGTTGTTCCTTGCGCAGCGCCACTCAGATCTCCTCTATGTCTGCATCGGCATCCTGCCGCGCGAGGCGCACGACCAGGAAGGTCACCTCGGCGCGCACCTCGTCCAGCTTCGAACGCGCCCCGGTCACGTTGGATTCTTCGATGACCAGCGGAGAGCCGAAGCGCCCGCTCTGCGTCGCGGCCAGGAAGCGCACGACGGGCTCGGCGGTCGACGACATCTGGAACGTCACGCGCGTACGCTCCACGGCGCCCAGGCCGGCGCGCGAGTCGAAGGCCGGATCGAGGCGCACCTGGATCTTGTCGATGCGCTCGACCCCCGCGTCCAGGGCCATGCGTACCGCGCGGTCGATCAGGTCGAGCGCCTCGAGGTGGCGCACGATCACCTCCTCGCGGGTGGTCTTGAGGGACTCGAGGCCCAGGTCCGCCGGCAGGCGCATGCGCGTCTTGCTGGCCAGGGACGCGAGCTCCTGACGCACCAGGTCGGCGCGCGCGAAGTACTGGCTGCTGGCGCCCCCTGCACGTGGGTTGAGGAGGAAGTCGGGCCGCGTCTCGAAGGACACCGCGCTCGAGAGGGTCTCGACCGCCGCGGCCAGGGCCTCGTTCGCCTCCCGCGCCCGCTCCAGGTCGGCGGAGCGGTAGCGCTCGGCCGAGAGGCTCGACTCGTTGCGCCGCAGCTGGGTGCGCACCCGCGCCACCTCGCTGCCGTACAGCCGATCGACGATCATGGAACCGATCAGGAACACGAGCAGGCCGCCGCCCACGGAGACGACGAAGCGCTTGTTTTCCTGCCAGAAGTCTTCGACGCTCACTGGGCGTCCCCTTCCTCGTCGCCCTCGAGAGCCGCCGCGGGATCGGGGGGTCCGTGCAGGGTCAGGTCGATGGCGAAGGCGTCGCCCGTGGGCGAGATGCTGGTGTTCGTGCGCACCTGCGGGAGCGACTGAGTGATCGCCTCGACGAAGCCCTGGTGCAACACCGCGGGCGAGTCCGTGCCCTCGCGCGCACGGCCCTTGACGGACAGGATCGGCCGCTCGAGCTTGCGCGTCACACCCAACTCCTCGTCGTAGCCCCAGCGCAGCTGCATCTGGGTCACCCAGAAGTCGCCCGGCAGGTGGTCGTCGAAGACCCCCAAGGCGCGGGCCAGCTGCTCGCCGCCCCCCGCCAGCCCGGCCAGCTCGAGGGACAGGCCCGAGAGCTGCTCGTTCTCCTCGATCAACGCCTCGGTCTCGGAGTGCACCGATGTCGCGCGGCGCAGCTGGGCGCTGATCGCCGAGTTGCGCCCCTCGACCTCGGCCAGGGCCTCGCGCTCATGCCAGGCCGAGAAGCCGAGGTAGGCCAGGGCCAGGGCCGCCGCGCCGATCAGCCAGGCCGTACCGCCCCAGAACTGGCGCGCGCTGGCGAGCTTGGTCGGGACGATCTCGAGCGAGTAGGACTCCGGGTCCGAAGCCATGGTCGCCAGCCCCAGGGCGATGACGCTCTCGAGCTTGTACTCGTCCAGCCGCGCCTCGTCCTCGGGCCCGAGGGCGCTGACGTCGACGACGCGGAAGGGGTCGAACAGCTCGACGGGCACCGACATGCCCGCGGCGAGGTACTCGCACAGGCCGTCGAGAGCGGCGCCGCCGCCGCACAGGGCGACGCGGTCGACCTTCAGGCCGCTGATCTTGACCTGGCTCTTGCAGAACAGGACCGTCGACTGCAGCAGCGACAGAAGCTGGCCCGCCGCCCCCATGATCGAGCGGCTGGCGCGCTCGTGGTGCTGCGAGGCGTACTTGGCCCCCGGCTGCAGGGTCGCGCGCTCGATCTTCAAGAGCTCGGCCTTCTCGGCGCTCACGTTGAAGCGCTGGGCGAGGGCGTCGTCGATCAGGCGCGCGCCCCCCGAGAGGTTGCGCGCAAAGAGCAGGTCCGGGCCACGGGCGATGACCACGTCGATGTTCTCGTGGCCGATGTTGGCCACCAGCACGGTGTCGTCCTCGACCACCCCGAAGTGGGTCCAGGCGTTGTAGAGCGCGATCGCAGCGGGGCTGAAGCAGTCCAGGGTTCCGCCGACACCTGCCAGCCCCTCGAGGTGCGTGTCGAGCAGCGTCTCGCGCGCCATCGCCAGCAGCACCACGTCCTCGCCCTCGATCTCCGGCAGGTCGGGCAGCAGGTTGAAATCCGAGGCCACCTCGGACCCGGACTG
>JAJFFA010000590.1 GCA_021776885.1 Planctomycetota bacterium | reverse complement strand
CGCAGCTCGCCCAGGGCCTGGGCCAGCTCGTCGTCGAAGTGACCCTGGTCGCCCGTGACCTGACCCCCTGCGCCGACAAGGAGTTCGAGCTCGCGCACCTTCGGTGACGCAAAGTGTTCCGCCAGCCCGTTCTCATCGGCGACCACCCGCCGCCGTATTCGAGAGCGCAGGTGGTTCAGCGCGACGAAGCGCACGATGCGCCCCATCCACGCTGTGAAGCTCGTCTCGGTTCGGAACTGCTGCAGTTTCTGCAAGGCGATCACACAGGCCTCCTGCAGAACGTCCTCTGCCTGCGAGCGGTCCGCCAGCACTCCCGCGGCCAGAGTCCACAGGACCCCGGCCGCAGCCTCGAAGCGCTCGGCGAACTCCGTCGGCGAGAGGCTCGCACCCGGAGGACCGGCGCTCGTGCCCGAATGTGTCGGAACGCGGCTCGATCTAGGCATGTCGTTCGGCTGTACGTAGCCATGTCGCCGGCGGCAGGGCTCATTGCAGCCTTTTCTTTTCTCTGCTGCGGGTGCAAGCCGAGCCCCATCCAGCGACATCCAGGAGCAGCGGCGCCGCCCAGGCGCCATCGATTCGAAGAGTTTTCTGGAGGTTCCACCATGTCGAAGACCGCCCTGTTGACCGCGCCCCTGTTGCTGACGCTGCCCGCCGCCCTGTGGGCTGCCCAGGATTCGGGCACTGCGGGCACGAACGTCTGCGCCGAGATCCGCTCCGTGTTCGCGATGACGGAGGCCGAGGTCCAGGCCTACCAGCGCCAGAACCTCGAGCACGTGAGGCTCGGGATGAGCCAGGTGCGCGAGCACGTCGCCCAGCTCTCAGCGGCACGGCGCGTCGAGCTACGCGAAGCCACCGGCTACGTCGTCGAGCACTGCCCCTATACACGAGCGACGATCGAGCTCGTACAGTTGATGCGCGACTCGGCGCACGAGGTGACGGCGAGCGAGGCGCAGAGCAGCGGATGCTCGGTCGAGAACGCTCCGCTGGCGCTCCTGGTGCGCACCCTCGACGAGCACTGGTCCTTGCTCGAGGACATCGGCGCGGTTCTGCCGCCCGTCGAAGGCGCCTGCAAGGCCGGGACGCAGGCGCGTTTCGAGGCCTTGTACGCGACGCTGAACACAATGAACGAGCGTGTCGGCGCTCTCGACGACAGCACCAAGAGGCACCTCAGCACTTCGAACGCGATCGCAGCCCGCGAGACCGCCAACATGTGGTACTCGAAGCCAACGTTGATGGACTACAACAGCTGGATGCTCAAGGCCGACGACACGGCGAGCCACCCGGCGCTGGCGGCCGCGTGCAAGAGCTTCGAACGCGCCATGAAGATGTACATGACGCTGGGCTGCTAGAACTGCATGAGCCGTATCGTCTCCGCACGTACAATCGGAACGATGCGCGTCCAGTGGATGGCCTTCGTCGTAATGCCACTCGCGCTCGTCCTCGCTGCTTGCAACGGGAACGAGCGCGAAGCCGATACTGGAATGCCTACGCCGCGGGACGGCAATGAGGTCGTCGGGCGCAATGTGGCTAGCCTGCTGCCCACAGGATGGGTCGGTACGCCCGTCTCCTTCGGCACACCCGAGACGCCGCGCGCGACGCTGGTGCGTTTCTGGACCGACACGTGCCGCTTCTGTGAGCGCTCGCTACCCGAGATCGAAGCGCTGCGCGAACGCTACCGAGCGCGCGGCTTCGAAACCGTCGGCGTGTACCATCCCAAACCGGCGCGCGACGTGGACAAGGACACCGTTCGGGCCGCAGCGGAGCGCCTGGGTTACACCGGCCTTCTGGCGCTCGACCCCTACTGGGCCTCGCTACGCGCGATCTGGCCCGAACGCTCGCGCGCGACCAGCTCGTCGTTCCTCCTGGACCGCAGCGGAGTGGTCCGGTACGTGCATCCGGGTCCTGAGTTCGTCGGAGACGACCTCGCCCAGCTCGAACGAGCGATCAACGCGCTGCTCGCCAGCACTCCCGCCGCAGAAGCGGGAGCGTCCGACATGTGAATTCCGCCTATCGTCGAGGTGTCCCTTGCCTCAGTTCGCCGCGCACATCCACCCCCGAACGAACCCGAGGAGCTGAGCGCTTGTCTCATGTCTAGCAGGCCACGACCCATGACGGATGCAGTGCGCGCGGCCATCGAGGCCGCCGACCCCGAAGCCCTGCGCTCGCTGATCGCCGCCGACCCCGCCTGCCGGGATGCCGAGGTGCGCTGGGGCGCCGGGGGCAAGAACGTCGTCCCGCCGCTGCACTTCGTCTGCGATGCCGTGTTCCGCGGGCTGGCGACCCAGGAGCAGGGGCTCGCCCTGGCCGAAGTCTTGCTCGCGGCGGGGGCCGACCCGCAGCGTGCGTACGCCCGCTCCGGCGACACCTTCCTGATCACGGCCGCCAGCCTGGGCGCCGAGGCCGTCGGCCTGCGCCTGGTCGCGCAGGGCGTGGACGTGACCCCGACGGGGCTCTTCGGCGCGGGCGCCCTGCACTGGGCGGCGATCATGGGCCTCGAGCGCCTGACCCCGGCCCTGGTCGCCGCGGGCGCGAACCTGGACGCGGTCGACGACGAGTACGAATGCACGCCGCTGCAGTGGGGACTGCACGGCTGGCACAACGGGACCCAGGGTCGCCGCGACGGGATCCCCGGCGCCCTGCGCGCCCTGGTGCAAGCCGGAGCCCGCGTCCCTCCCGGGAGCGCGGAGGCGCTGGTCGGGGACGAACACGCCCTGCTGCGCGCCGCACTGGGCAGCCGCCCGGCGCGCTGATCCCCACCAGGCCGCCAAGCCTGAAACAAGCGCTGAGCTGCTCGAGATCGTTCGGGGGTGCGGTAGGCGTGGTCGTACGAGGCGTTCCGCAAGCGCAGCCTGGCCGTAGTCAGGTGAGCCTTGCGGGGCGGCTCTCGGGCTCACGCCGGCCGAGACGAGCGGCCTGGAGATCGGAGAGGGGGCTTCTCGGGCGGCCGCTGACAGCGCAACGTGACGAGCAATCTCCAGGAAATACCTACGCCGGAATCAAGAACTTCGCGCCCCAGCGACCCGGCGCTAGACAAGAACTCGGCGCTCGCTACCAGAGCCAGGGGACAGCAGGCCTCTCGTGCAGGGGGGAGAACGGCGCGCGGTGCTAGCCGCGACGCCGACAACACCTCCTCGTCACGACGACGGCTGCCTCCCTTCGTGGAGGCCTAGACAACCTAGTGCGGCGCGGAGCGCTGCGGGGTCAGGGCGAAGCGACCGGGGCCCGACAGGGCCAGGGCCAGGGCCAGGACCGCGAGGGTCAGGGGGTACTCCATGCCGCCGTCCTGGCTGCCGAAGCCGGTGTGGGCGCTGAAGGCGGCGACGAACATCGTCGCGGCGAGGCCCAGGGCGGCCGGGCGGGCGAAGAGGCCCAGGGCCAGGGCCAGGCCACCGAGGAGCTCGGTTCCTCCGGCGAGCACGACGCTGGCGGTGGGGAAGGGCATACCGATCTGTTCGAAGAAGCCGGCGGTGCCCTCGATGCCGTGGCCCCCGAAGAGGCCGAAGAGCTTCTGGCTGCCATGGAAGACGAAGACGACGGCGAGCATGACCCGCGTGAGGAACAGGCCGGCGTTGGGGTAAGTCTGGAGTTGCTGCATGGTGTCCGGATTGGTGAAGGTTGTTGGAACAGGCAATGGGCAGGGCGGGGGGCCCGTGGCGGGCGGGTGATCAGTCCAGGAGCCTGGCAAGCAGGGACTCGAGCTGCCGCAGCTCCGTTGCGGAGAGGGCCTTCATCTGCTGCTCGTGCAGGGCCAGGGTCGGCTGGGTCAGGCGCGCGCTGCGCCGGCGTCCCTCCGGGGTCACGGAGACGAGGACGACACGTCGGTCCTCCAGGCTGCGCGTACGCTCGACGAGCCCCTCCTTCTCCATGCGGTCGAGCAGGCGAGTCACGTCGGGGACGCGCTGGATCAGGCGCTCGCCCACGACCTGGCTGGGGATCGGCTGCTTGGCGCCGATCAGGATGCGCAGGGCATTGAGCTGCGTGATCGTGAGCCCCTGGGTCTTGAAGAGCCGCTGGAAGTCCCCCGAGAGGCGGTCCTGGACCCGTGCGATCGCCAGGAAGGCATCGCGGGAGAGTTCGGGGCGCGTGCGGCTCATCCTCGCATTGTTAGTTGCGACGATAGGTGTGGCAACGAGGAAGGTGGAATTCCACGCGAGAGGGGCCGGCCCGGGCGCCCTGGGCGCCGTGTGTGGATCCCCCTGGGCGTGGAGTGACGGGCTGCCCTGGGCTAGCCTGCTCGACCCAGATCGCCTCGCTGGCCGCGGCGAGGACCCCCGACCCTCGAAAATCGATGCGCCGTCTTGACCCTGACTTCGTGCTCGCCCTGGCCCTGCTGCTCTGCGTCACACTTGGCGCCTGTGGCCCGGGCGAGGGCTCGGCCGGCGTGCTGCGCTTCACGGCCATCCCCGACAGTGACACCACCGAGCTGGACCTGCGCTTCCAGCCCCTGGCCGAGTACCTGGCCGGCGTGCTCGGGATGCCCGTCGAGTACGTGCCGACCGCGGACTACTCGGCCTCCGTCGAGATGTTCAAGAACGGGGACGTGCAGCTCGCCTGGTTCGGCGGCCTGACCGGGGTCCAGGCCCGGACTGCCGTCGAGGGGGCGCGGGCCATCGCCCAGGGTGCCCTGGATCCTGCCTTCAAGAGCTACTTCATCGCCCACGCGCTGCCCGCCGGGGCAGCGCATGCCCCCTTTCCGACGGAGCTCTTGCGCGGCAAGCGCTTCACCTTCGGGTCGCGCCAGTCGACCTCGGGACGGCTGATGCCCGAGTACTTCATCCGCGCGGAGACGTCCCTCGCACCCCAGGAGTTCTTCGCCGAGGTCGGCTTCTCGGGCGCCCACGACAAGACGGCGGAGCTGGTGAACGCCGGGGCCTTCGAGGTCGGCGCGATCAACTACCTGACCTACGAGCAGCTCCTGGCCGAGGGGCGCATCGACGCGGACACCTGCCGCATCGTCTGGACCACGCCGGAGTACGCCGACTACAACTGGAGCGTGCATCCGCGGGTCGAAACCGACTTCGGCAGCGGGACCGTGGACGCGATCCAGGCGGCGTTGCTCGAGCTCTCCGAGCCGCAGCTGCTGGCGGCGCTGCAGCGGCCCGAGGGACTGGTCGAGGTGTCCGCCGCGGAGTATCAGGGCATCGCCGAGGTCGCCCGCGAGCTCGGCTTCCTGCGCGGCGCAGGCGGTCCCGGACCCCGATGAGGCCGCAGGCCGGTGCCGCGTTCGAGCTCGACGGCGTGGGCGTCGAGCTGACGCGCGACGCGCGGGTGTCCGCGCTGGCTGGTGTCGACCTGTGCGTGGCGGCGGGGGAGCGGATGGCCCTGGTGGGGCCCAGTGGGGCGGGCAAGACCACGCTCCTGCGGCTGCTGGGCGCGAGCCTGCGGGCCAGCAGCGGACGGGTGCGGGTCGACGGGCGCGACCTGTCGCAGGCCGGGGCCGGCGCGATCCGCAGGTTGCGCGCGCAGTTCGGATTCGTGCACCAGGACCATTGCCTCGTCCCTAGCTTGCGTGTGAGCCAGAACGTGCTCGCGGGCCGGCTCGGCCAGCAGGGCTTCTTCGCCGGGTTGCGCTCGATGCTGACACCCTCCCGTGCACAGCTCGAGGGTGTCCACGCCCTGCTCGAGGGGCTCGGCGTGGGCGAGAAGCTCTTCCAGCGCGCCGACCGCCTCTCGGGGGGGGAGGCCCAGCGCGTCGCCATCGCCCGAGCCCTGAAGCAGGAGCCCCGGGCCTTGCTCGCCGACGAGCCCGACGCGTCGGTCTACCCGACGCGTAGCCGCGACCTCCTGGAGCGCCTGCTCGACGTGACCGCCGCCCGCGGCAGCACGCTGGTCGCGAGCCTGCACGACGTCGAGCTGGCGCGCGCGCTCTTCCCGCGCATCGTCGGCCTGCGCGCGGGCCGCGTCGTGTTCGACGCCGCGCCCGCCGACCTCGACGCCGCCGACTTCTCTCGGCTGTACGAGCTCGAAGGCACG